>NZ_JBEZJP010000032.1:0-34310 GCF_040653175.1 Actinomadura sp. NPDC048032 | reverse complement strand
CCGACCTCCACCTCGACAGGCGCGAGCGCACTCAGCCGGCGACCGACGCCCGCGACTAGCGCTTCGACCTGCTCGCGAGGGATCTCGTCCTCGAAGCGGGTCTTGGCCTTGGCGAGGACCTTGACGGGGACGACGAGCGACCACCGGAGCGGCGGCTTCCCGTGCGCTCGCACGGGGGGTGCTGGTGTAGACATGGCAACTCGACACTATGCGCCCGCAACCGCGACACTTGAGGACACCCCAGGTTCACCTGCGGGCCGGATCGAGGGAGGGGCGGGATGAGCGGAGCGAAGCAGGGGGTCGCCCCCTCGCAGGAGGAGGGACGCCCGGGCCACCGCTACTCGCCGGGGTGGCGCAAGCTCACGATCGTCATCCTCCGGCCGCTGCTGTTCGGGCTGCTCAAGCGCGACTGGCGCGGCCGCGGCAACGTCCCGAGGAAGGGCGGCGTGATCATCGCCGCCAACCACATCTCCGAGTCCGACCCGCTCGCGCTCGCCCACTTCGTCTACGAGTCGGGCCGCTACCCCGTCTACCTGGCCAAGTCCACGCTGTTCGGCGTGAGGTTCATCGGCGCGGTGCTGCGGGGCACCGGCCAGATCCCGGTCTACCGCGACAGCGCCGACGCCGCCCTGGCCCTCAGGGACGCCGAGAAGGCCCTCCTGGACGGGGAGTGCCTGATGTTCTACCCGGAGGGCAGTTGCACCCGTGACCCGGAGCTGTGGCCGATGACGGGGCAGACGGGCGCCGCGCGGATGGCGCTGCAGACCGGCGCCAAGGTCGTCCCGGTCGCGAGCTGGGGCGCGCACGAGCTGATGCCGTACAAGAAGGGCGAGCAGAAGGGCCTGGCGGGCAGCCTGAAGAAGGGCGTGCACCCGCTGCCCCGCAAGACGATGAGAGTGATCGCCGGGCCGCCCGTGGACCTGTCGCGGTACGCGGGCCTCCCGCTGGACCGCGACACCCTGCGCGCCGCCACCGACGACATCATGGCCGCGATCACCGCGCTGCTCGGCGAGCTGCGCGGCGAGGAGCCGCCTTCCGAGCCCTTCGACCACCACAGGGTCCTGGAGGAGCGCCGCCGCGCCGCCCAGGCCGAGGCGGACGCGGGCGCGGCCAAGGACGCGGGCGCGGCCAAGGACGCGGTCCCCGAGCAGGCCGGACCGGCCGGGCCGGAGTCCGGCGGGCAGCGCGCGGCCGAACCGAAGGCGGCCGACTCGTGACCTTCCGTACCGCGGTGATGGGCTCCGGCTCCTGGGGCACCACGTTCGCGATGATGCTGCACGACGCCGGCGGCGAGGTCACCCTCTGGGGGCGCCGCCCCGAGGTGGTCGAGGGCATCAACGAACGGCACGAGAACACCGACTACCTGCCGGGCGTCCCGCTCCCCGAGAGCATTCGCGCCACCCTGGACCCGGCGGAGGCCCTGCGCGGCACCGACTTCGTCGCGCTCGCCGTCCCCGCGCAGACGCTCCGGCACAACCTCGGCGGCTGGGTCTCCCTGCTGCCGCGCGAGGCCGTCCTGGTCAGCCTGATGAAGGGCGTCGAGCTCGGCACCACCCGGCGGATGTCGGAGGTGATCCGCGAGGTCGCCGACGTCCCGCAGGAGCGCGTCGCCGTCTTCAGCGGCCCGAACGTGGCGCGCGAGATCGCCACCGGCGAGCCCAGCGCCGCCGTCGCCGCGTGCGTGGACGAGGACGCCGCGCGCGGCCTGCAGGCCGCCACGATGACGTCCTACTTCCGCGTCTACACCTCCACGGACGTGATCGGCGTCGAGCTGGGCGGCGCGGTGAAGAACGTCGTCGCCCTGTGCGTCGGGATGTCGGTCGGGCTCGGGTTCGGCTCCAACACCCAGGCGCTGCTGATGACCCGCGGGCTGGCCGAGATCGCCCGGCTGGGCGCCGCCCTCGGCGCCGACGAGCACACCTTCGCGGGCCTCGCCGGGATGGGCGACCTCGTCGCCTCCTGCGTCTCGCCGCTCGCGCGCAACCGGACGTTCGGCGAGAACCTCGGCCGCGGCATGACCCTGGACGAGGTCATCGCGGTCACCAAGCAGACCGCGGAGGGCGTGAAGTCGGCCGAGGCGGTGCTGGAGCTGGCGCGCAAGCACAACGTGGAGATGCCGATCACCGAGGCCGTCACCGCCGTGCTGCACCGCGGCATACCGATCAAGGAGGCGGCGATCTCGCTGATTTCGCGGTCTCCCAAGCCCGAGCGGTACGGGGTGTGACGGAATGGCAGCGCAGCGCGCCCGGTTCGCTCGTGGCCGACCCGTACTGATCACCGGTAGGGTCGGGCGTCATGTCCCAGGTTTCTAGGATCCGCGTGGCGGTGGTGTTCGGCGGGCGCAGCTCCGAGCACGCGATCTCCTGCGTCACCGCCGGCGCCGTCATGGCCGCCATCGACCGGGACCGGTACGAGGTCGTGCCGATCGGCATCGCCCGCGACGGGCGCTGGGTGCTCCCGCCCGCGGACCTGCGCCTGGCGATCGAGGGCGGCCGGCTCCCGGAGGTGACCGGGGAGGGCGGCGTCCTCGCGCTGCCGTTCGACCCCGACAGCCGCGGCCTGATGGTGGTCCGGCCGGGCGAGGTGCCCGCGGCCCTCGGCGACGTCGACGTGGTCCTGCCGCTGCTGCACGGCCCCTACGGCGAGGACGGCACGATCCAGGGCCTGCTCGACCTCGCCGGCATCCGCTACGTCGGCGCCGGCGTGCTGGCCAGCGCGGTCGGCATGGACAAGGGCTTCATGAAGCTCGTGTGGCAGGCGCGCGGCCTGCCCGTCGGCCCGTACGTCCTGGTCGGCGACCGGGAGTGGCGGCGCGAGCGCAAGCGCAAGGTCGACGAGATCATCAGGGAGCTCGGCCTGGCCGACGGCACGCCGGTGTTCGTCAAGCCGGCCCGCGCCGGGTCGAGCATGGGCATCACCCGCGTCACCGACGAGGCCGGCCTGGAGGCCGCGGTCGACGCGGCCCGCGAGCACGACCCCAAGGTCATCGTGGAGGCCGCCGTCGAGGGCCGCGAGATCGAGTGCGGCGTCCTGCAGGGGGTGGACGACGGCCCCGCCGAGGCCAGCGTGCCCGCCGAGGTCCTGATGGGGGGCGGCCACGACTTCTACGACTTCGAGACGAAGTACCTCGACGGCTCCACCACCATGGCGATCCCGCCGGACCTGCCGCCCGCGGCGATCGAGGAGGTCCGCCGCATCGCCGTGCAGGCGTTCGACGCGCTCGACTGCGAGGGCCTCGCCCGGGTCGACTTCTTCCACACGCCCGACGGCCGCTGGATCCTCAACGAGATCAACACGATGCCCGGCTTCACCCCGGCGTCGGCGTTCCCGCAGATGTGGGCGGCCACGGGACTCGACTACCCGGCGCTGGTCGACCGGCTCATCCAGACGGCGCTCCAGCGCTCGACCGGGCTGCGCTAGCCGAAGGCGAGCCGGTCGCCGCCCTTGAGGGTGGCCGCGTCGACGGCGTGCGCGCCCGCGTCGGAGAACGTCCAGAGGGTGTCGCCGATGACGAGTGAGCGGCCGGCGCCGCCGCCGAAGTCCGGGCCCGGGGCCCGGACGGTTCCGAGCCTCGTGACGCCCGAACCGGTGACCCTGAGGGCGAGGGCCTCGGGCGGGCCGCCGTCCCGCCGCGTCACCGGCACGACGGTGAGACCGGTCTTCGGCCAGTACAGGAACGCGTGCGGTTCGAACTCCGCCTGGGAGGCCGCCCCGGGGAGCTTGTAGGCGTCCAGCCTGCGGGGGCCTGCGGAGACGTCGAAGAGCGACACCTGGAGACCGCTCGTCCGGCCGGAGGAGTCGGCGTCCTGCCCCACCCCGAGCAGCTTCCCGTCCGCCGTCGGATGCAGGTAGGCGGAATAGCCATTGATCTTGAGTTCGCCGGTCGTCCGGGGGCGGCGGGGGTCCCTGAGATCGACGACGTACAGCGGGTCCGTCTGCCGGAACGTCACGACGTAGCCGGTGGCGCCGACGAACCGGACGGAGTGGATCCGCTCGCCCTTGCCGAGGCCGTCGAGCCGCCCGATCTGGTCGAGTCGCGCGCCGTGCTGGGCCAGGACGTACACCGAGCTCTGCGACGCCTGGCTGCCGGGTTCGTTCCGGCTGGTCGTCGCGGCCAGGCGGAGATTCCCCTCGTGCTCCGACATCGAGTACTGGTTGAGCAGGAACCCCTTGACCGAGCCTGAGGCCACGTAGCGAGGACGGTCGCCACCGCGGACGTCGAACTTGTAGACGTCCGTACGCGGCTCGACCGCCTTCTTGCGCGGCCACGCGAAGAGCTGTGGGGGAGTGCCGGTGATGTAGAGGCTCTTCCCGTTGCCGTAGACGGTCGAGCCGTCAGCGGCCACCGCGACCGGCCGCGGGTCGCCGAGGCCCTTCGCCAGGTCGAGCGTCAGCACGGTCAGCATCGAGGAACCCGCGGACGAGGACGGGCGGCTGACCTGGTCGCACGGCGTCCGGTACGTCGCCCCGCCCTCCACCTCGAAGGACGGGAGCCAGGCGTCCAGCGGGGCCTTCCACACGGCCTCCCGGTTCGCTGCCACGGCCTTCTTCTCGCCGTCGCCACCGGGGAAGTAGATGCGCGGAAGAGACCTCACCACCACGCGGACCGTGGAGCCGGTCTGCCGCGCGTCCAGGTAGTCGGCGCCGGACGTCATCGTCCCGGCGACCCTGGGCCTGCCGACCAGATCGACCAGTGTGAGGCGCGTCGCCTGCGTCGACCCGGGCAGCGGTCGACCGGGTGCCGACCGGCCCGGTCCCGGCCCTTCGAAGGGCACGGCCATGGTCTGCCGCGTCAGCACGAGCACGCGGTCACCACTGAGCAGCAGCTCCCCGCTGTCGTAGCGGGTGCCGCCCGGGAGTTCCACCGTGTGCGCCACCTTGCGCGACACCGGGTCGATGACCTTGAGGCGTCCCCGGGCGAACACGACGATCCTGCGGCCGTCGGTCTTCACGAGATCGGGCTCGTCCGCGTCCGGCTCGTGCGAGTTCGTGGTGGAGTGCTCCGGTGCGGGCGCGGGAGCCCCAGGGACCTTGTCCGCTCTCGACGCCTTCGCGAGTGCCTCCATGCCGCCGCCGCCCGGCACGCCGTCGAGCCCGTAAGGGCCGACCTTGTCCAGGGTGGCGCGGCGCAGCTCGTCGAGGAGCGCGTCGCAGCCGCCATAGGCGACGAGCCGCACCGGCGGCGCCTGGGAGTCCCGGTCGTGGACCTGCCCTGACCTGGAGCACCCGGCGGTCCCGGCCAGCAGGAGCGTCGTCGCGACCGGGAGGAGGATGCGACCACGCATGGACCTTGGACGCGCGCTCTCGCGGCCCGGTTCCCGGGGGCTCGCGGATTTTCCGGTGAAGGCCGTCTTACGCGGGCGTCAGGAAGCCGAAACCGTCCCGAAACAGCGGCTGGGCAGGATCGGAGCATCACCTGGTCCCTGCGGAAGGAGCTCTGCCCGATGCCTTCACCAGCCGTGTTCGACCTCGGCGACCCCGGGATGCGGGACGTTCTCGGACACTCCCACTGGCACCCCGACATCCCGGGTGTGGCGGAGGTCATCACGGGCGGGTCCGTCCGGATGGAGTGCCCCGGCCGGGAACCCGGCGGCGGCGTCCTGCTGTGCGGTCCGCTCGTCGTCGTCGGCGCGGAGCCCGGCGACGTCATCGTGGTGGACGTGCTCGCCGTCGGGCGCCCCGGCGGCGGGCGCGACGCCGGCGGCCACCCCGGGATCATCGGCTGCGCGCCGTCCGACCCTGTGGCCGTGCCCGGCGAAGCGCGCGGCCGCGACGTCGGCGGATGCCTCATCGCCCCGCTCACCGCCGGCTCCCGCATCCTGCTGCCGGTGCACGTGCGCGGCGCGAAGCTGTCGGTGGGCGACCTGCACTTCCCGCCGAGGGGCGCCTACGACTGCGGCGAGCCCGGCGTGCGCGGCTGGATCGACCTGCGCGTCAGCCTCACCCGGCAGGGCGTCGAACGGTTCCGCGTGACCGGGCCGATGCTGATGCCCGACCCGACCCCGCGCCTGTGCTAGCCGTCCCGCCGCGCGCGCTTCTCGTGCCTGGCGATCAGCGTGTCGATCTGGACGCTCAGCTTCGACCCGAGCGGCCAGCCGATGTAGTGGGTGAGGAACACGCCGATCTCGCGCAGCTCGTCCGGGGACAGCTCCCCGTTGGCCAGCGCCGCCGGGATCTGGATGTCGAGGACGTCGTTCAGCCCCTGACCGGCGAGGGCCCCGACGAGCAGCAGCCGCCGGTCGCGCATGCTCAGCCCCGGTCGCGTCCAGATGTCGCCGAACAGGTGCTCCACGGTGATGCCGAAGAAGTCGCCGGGCCCGTCCGAGACCTCCCAGCCGTAGACCTGGCGCATCATCTCCAGCCCACGCTCACGCCGCCCAACGGCAGGGGTGTTCTCTGTGGGGGGACGACCCCCCACACCCCCCGGTTCGCTCCGCTCAGTCATTGGCCTCTCCCCTCAGCCCCAGCCCCGCACCGAACCGGTCGAGGGCGATCCGGGCGAGCGGGGTGTCGACACCGAGCTCGTCCGCCAGCTCCAGCGCGAGCGCCAGGTCCTTCTCGCCGAGATCCCGCGTGTGCCGCAGGATGTCGTACAGGTCGTCGTCCGGCTCCAGCGGCGCGGTCGTCGGCCGCAGCATGATCGAGCCCGCGCCGCCGGTGATCGCGTCGGTGTGCCGGACGACCCTGCCGAGCTTGCGCAGCGACACCCCCGCCGCCTCCGCGAGCCGCTGCGCCTCCGCGGCCGCCGTGAACGAGATGAAGTGCAGCATGTTGCGGGCCAGCTTCGCGCGGGTGCCCGCGCCGACCGGCCCCATGTGCAGGACGAGGTCCGCCCAGGCGCCGAACGGCTCGCGGCACCGCTCGAACGCCTCGTCCGACCCCCCGACCATGACCGCGAGGCTGCCCGCGCTCGCCCCCATGAACCCGCCGCTCACCGGCGCGTCCACCACCTCGATCCCGTAGCGCCGCGCTCGCGAGGCCAGGTCTTCGGCGGTCCGCGCGCGGATGGTCGAGTGGACGGCGAGGACCGTGCCCGGACGCGCGCTCGCGAGCACCTCCTCGCCCACCTCCGTCACCTGGGCGTCGTCCCGGACCATGACCGAGACCAGGTCGCAGTGCGCGGCCACCTCGGCGACGCTCCTCGCGGCCCGCGCACCCGCCTTCACCAGCGGCGCCATCGCCTCGGCCCGCGCGTCGTACACGGCCAGGCCCCGGCCCGCCAGGTGGGTCGCCATGGGCGCCCCCATCTGCCCGAGCCCGACGAAGCCGACCGCCCTGCGTTCACCCTGCGGGGGGACGCGCGCATCGCTCATGCCCGGAACACCTCGCCGCCGTCCACGTTGAGGATCTGGCCGGTGATCCACGCGGCGTCGTCCGACAGCAGGAACAGGCACGCTCCCACCAGGTCCTCGGGCGACCCCATCCGCTTGAGCGCCATCTTGTCCCGGACGATCTTCTGCGACATGTTCCCCGGCACGACGGCCCGGTTGGCCTCGGTGTCGATCGGGCCCGGCGCGATCGCGTTCACGCGGATGTTCATGCCGCCCAGCTCGTGCGCGAGCTGCTGCGTGAGCCCGTTGACGCCGACCTTGGCCAGCCCGTAGAAGCCCGAGTACTGCCACGCCGCCGTGGACGACTGGTTGACGATCGAACCGCCGCCGCGCGCCTGCATGTGGGGGTGGCAGGCGCGGGCGCACAGCAGCGCGCCGTCCATGTTCACCGACATGAACTTCTTGTAGTAGTCCCAGTCGACGGTGAAGAGGAAGTCCAGCTTCATCGTTCCGAAGATGGCGGCGTTGTTGACGAGATGGTCGATCCCGCCGAACCGCTCCGCCGCCTCCCCGGCCATGGCGTCCACGGACGCGGGGTCGGACACGTCCGTCCGCACGAACAGGCCCTCGATGTCGTCCGCGACGTCCCGGCCGCGCTCGTCCACGTCCGCGACGACCACGTGGGCGCCCTCGGAGGCCAGCGCACGCGCGTACGCCTCGCCGATTCCCTGCGCGGCCCCGGTGACGACCGCGACCTTTCCCTCGAACCTCACACGCCCTCCGCGATCGCCTTGGTCTCCAGGTACTCCTCGAAACCGGCCACGCCCATCTCGCGGCCGATGCCCGACTGCTTGTAGCCCCCGAAGGGGACGTCCGCGCCGTACCAGACGCCGCCGTTCACGCTGACCGTCCCGGTCCGCAGCCTCCGCGCGACCTCGCGCGCCCGCTCGACGTTCCCGCCGTGCACCGCGCCCGACAGCCCATACGGCGAGTCGTTCGCGATCCGCACCGCGTCGTCGTCGCCGTCGTGCGGCAGGATCACCAGCACCGGGCCGAAGATCTCCTCCCGCGCCGCGCGGGAGTCGTTGGTCAACCCGGTGATCAGCGTCGGCTCGATCCAGAAGCCCCTGTCCCGGCCCTCCGGGCGGCCGCCGCCGCAGGCGAACGCGCCGCCGTCCTTGACGGCCAGGTCCAGGTAGCCCTCGATCCGCTCGCGCTGACGCGCCGAGATGACCGGGCCGCAGATCGTCCGGTCGTCCTGCGGGTCGCCGGCGCCGAGCTTCGCCAGCGCCCCGGCGATGATCTCCACGGCCTCGTCGTGGCGTTCGCGCGGGACGAGGATCCGGGTCGTGATCGCGCAGCCCTGACCGGCGTGGGTGATGCCGGCGAACGCCGCGTACGAGCACGCGGCCCGCAGGTCGGCGTCGTCCAGGACCACGAACGCCGACTTGCCGCCGAGCTCCAGGAACACCCGCTTGAGCGTCCCGGCCGCGCTCGCCATCACGTCGCGTCCCGTCGCCGTGGACCCGGTGAACGACACCAGGTCGACGCGGGGATCCCGGGTGAGCTGGGCGCCCAGCGCGTGATCGGACGAGGTGACCACGTTGACCACGCCCGGCGGGATGTCGGTCTCCTCCGCGATGACCTCGCCGAGCACCGCCGCGCACCAGGGCGTGTCGGGGGCCGGCTTCAGCACCACCGTGTTGCCCGCCGCCAGCGCCGGGCCCAGCTTGGCGAGGTTGATCTGGTGCGGGAAGTTCCACGGGGTGACGGCGCCGACGACGCCCACCGCCTCCCGGACGACCCGCCGGCGGCTGGGCATCCCCATCGGCTCGGCCCGCCCGAGGTCCCGCTCCCAGCCGTACTCCTCGACCAGGTCCGCGAACCACGCGAGGTCGTCGACGGGCGCGTCCAGCTGGGCGCCGAACGTCAGGAACCTCGGCGCGCCCACCTCCTTGATCGTGAGTTCGCGCAGCTCGTCGGCGCGCCGCCGCAGCCCTTCCCGGAACTGTCGCAGGCACCGCGCGCGGAAGGCGTGGTCGGTCGACCACCCGGTCTCGTCGAACGCGCGGCGCGCGGCCGCGATCGCCCGGTCCATGTCGTCTGCGGAGGCGTCGGCGGCGGTGCCGAGCACCTCCTCGGTCGCGGGATTGATCGTCTCGAAGGCGCCGCCCGCCCCGGGGACGAGACGCCCGTCCACCAGAAGCAAGCGATCGTTTGTTCTGGACACCTGTCCAGACTACAGTTCAGCCCCCGCCGGGACGCAAGACGCCCACGCGAATTCGCGTCTGGTCACGTGCGCGTGGGCAGGGCGGCCAGGGCGAGAGTCGTTTCGTTCCTCAGGGCATCTGCCTCGGGGAGAGGGCCCTGTGCCAGGAGGGACGCGCGCGCGGCCTGGAGGGCCGGGGCGGGGAGGGACGCAATCCGGGCGGCCAGGGCAAGTGCCGTCTCCAGGGCTTCGCCGGGCGGGGTGAGGGCGGTCAGCAGGCCCCAGCTCGCGGCTTCCCGGGCGGGGATGCGGCGGGCGGTCAGGAGGGCGTCCAGGGCGCGGGGCTGCCCCACCAGGCGGGGGAGACGGACGGTGGCGCCGTCCAGGGACGGGAGGCCGTGCTCGAAGTTGAGCAGGCCGAACTCGGCGGTCTCCGACGCCACCCGGAGGTCGCACCACAGGGCCAGTTCGAAGCCGCCGCCGAAGCAGTGGCCCTCGACCGCCGCGATCACCGGCTTGGACGGGCGGGCGCGCGTGACGGCCATCGGGGGCGGGCCGCCGGCGGTCGGGACGGGGAAGTCGCCCGCGGCCATCGCCTTCAGGTCGCTACCCGCGCAGAAGGCCCCGCCGGCGCCGGTCACCACGGCGGCCTTCGCGTCGCCGTCCTCGAAGTCGCGGACCGCGTCGGCCAGCCGCCGGGCGGTCGGTCCGTCGACCGCGTTGCGGCGGTCCGGGCGGTCGAGGGTGATGACGTGGACGGGGCCGCGGCGTTCGGTCCGCACGCTCATGAGCGCCTCCTGTCTGGATCGATCGTCATAGTAGATAGATCGATCTAGTGAGGGCAATGGCTAGGGTGTCCCCATGACGCGCGACACACGGACCCGGCTGCTGGAGGCCAGCGCCCAGCTGTTCCGCGAGCAGGGATACGCCGGGACGGGGCTCAAGCAGATCACCGCGGCGGGCGAGGCGCCCTGGGGGTCGCTGTACCACTTCTTCCCGGGCGGGAAGGAGCAGCTGGGGGCCGAGGCCGTGCGGCATTCGGGCGATCGCTACCTGCGCCTGTTCGACCTCGTGTTCGCGCGGGCCGACCAGAGCCTGGAGCGATCGGTCCTCGACATGTTCCGGCTGAGCGCGGAGGCGTTGGAGAGGTCGGAGTGGGGCGACGGGTGCCCGATCGCGACCGTGGCGCTGGAGGTCGCCAGCACGAGCGAGCCGCTGCGGCACGCGTGCGCGGAGGTGTTCGCGTCGTGGGAGCTCTCCCTCGCGCGCAGGCTGGCCGAGGGCGGGATCCCGGACGCGCGCGCGAAGGATCTGGCCACCTACGTGCTGAGCGCCTTCGAGGGGGCGCTCGTGCTCAGCCGGACGGCGCACGACGTCCGCCCGCTGGAGGTGACCGCCGAGGTGGTGGCCCGGACGTTGCGGGCCGAGCTCGCCTGAGGGGAGCGGGCCCGGGGAGATGGCGGACCGGGCCGCGTGAAGTGTGGGGATGTGCCAGGCTTGTAGGGCCGATCGCCGTCCCGAGGAGTATGTCCGTGCCGCACGCCGACCTGCCGGAACGCATCGGCCCCTACCGGGTCGTCGACCGTCTCGGCGAGGGCGGCATGGGGACGGTGTACGCGGGGCTGGACGCGTCCGGGCGCAAGGTCGCCCTCAAGGTGATCCGGCGGGAGTACGCGGCCGACCGGCAGTACCGCGCACGGTTCGAGGCGGAGGTCGCGGCGGCGAAGCGGGTGCGCCCGTTCTGCACGGCGCCGGTCCTGGACGCCGACCCCGGGGCGGACCCGCCCTACCTGGTGACCGAATTCGTCAACGGCCCCAGCCTGGACGACGCCGTCGCGAAGGAGGGGGCGCTGCGCGGCGCCGACCTGGAGGCCGTCGCGGTCGGCATCGCGACCGCGCTGACCGCCATCCACGACGCCGGGGTGGTGCACACCGCGACCTCAAGCCCGCCAACGTGCTGCTGTCCACGTTCGGGCCGCGCGTCATCGACTTCGGCATCGCCCGCTCGCTGGACGGGACGCGCCTCACCGCGACCGGCGGCATCATCGGCACGCCCGCGTTCATGGCCCCCGAGCAGCTGGACGGGCGCGGCGCGAGCCCGGCGTCCGACGTGTTCGCCTGGGGCGCGACCGTGGCCTTCGCGGCGCGCGGCGGGCCGTGCTTCGGCGGCAACTCGCTGCCGGCGGTCATCCACCAGATCATCAGCGGCGAACCCGAACTGGGAGGGCTGGACGGCACGCTGCTCAAGGCCGTCCAGGCGGCGCTGGCCAAGGACCCGGCGCGGCGGCCGTCCGCCCAGGCGCTGCTGGACGGCCTCATCTCCAGCGGGGTCAGGCAGCCCGCGCCCTCCACGCAGCACACCCAGCACACCCGGGCGCCCGGCCGGCACCGCGCCGAGACGCCGGCCCCATCGCCCACTCCGGGCGGGGACCGCGCCGAGGCGCCCTCCCGGCCGCCGACCGAGACGCCGGGGACGCAGGCGCCGGGGGTCGCTCCGGCCCTCGCCGCGGGGGAGGCCGCGGCGCTCGTCGAGGGGCAGTACCGGCAGGCCGCGCAGGCCGGCGACCCCGCCGCGATGCGCAACCTCGCCGTCCTGCTCAGCGGGCAGGGGCGGACCGCCGAGGCGGAGAGCTGGAGCCGCTACGCCGACGCGATCGACGCCCGGCAGGCCGTCTACCAGCAGCCGACCGGGTACCAGCAGCAGACGGGCTACCAGGGGCAGACCGGCTACCAGGGCCAGGCGCCCCACCAGTACACGGCCGCGCGCCATGCGCACGGCAAGCCGCCCATGAACAGCCTCGCGATCTACGCGGTGTCCATGGGCGCGGTGGGGCTCATCACCTGCGGGCTGCCGTCCATCCCCGCGATCGTCGCCGGGCACATGGCCTGGGTGCGGCTGCGGCGCTCCGGCGAGCGCGGGCTCGGGCTCGCGGTGACGGGGATCGCGCTCGGCTGGATCATGGTCGCGTTCTGGGCGCTGGTCGCGTTCGGCGCGGCCCTGCCGGACGAGAACTGAGCCGAAAACCCGTTGCGGCCGCCGCGCCGCCGGTGGCACCGTTGACGACGTCAGCCCGTCCGAGACAGGGACGGTGACGCGAGACGCCCGAGAGGAGGACCGGCCATGGCTCTGGAGCAGTATCGACTCCGACTGCCCTCGGCGTCGCACGCCCGCCCCGGCCGGTATCCCGTCTCCTAGAGGCCCCGGCCGAGCCGCCGCGAGCGACGCCCGTCCAGGCGAGTTCCCCGCGGCTCTACTCCAACAGGCAGAGAGACCACTCTCAGGAAGTGGACGTTCCGGGTTCGAATCCCGGGAGCCGCACGCATGCCTCCGTAGTCCAACGGCAGAGACGGCAGCATGAGGTGCTGTGCGCTGGGGGTTCGAATCCCTCCGGAGGTACGGCGCGGGCCCGCGGCCCGCGCGAGGGGCGGCGCCGACGTTCGGAGAGTCGGGCTTGGCTGTAACCCAAGTGTCGCTGACTGAGTGGGTTCGAATCCCACCCGCCTCACCGGGGACGACGCGCCGGGGCGTTGCGCGCGGTCCGGTTCTGAACTAATGTCTGGACACGTGTCCGGAAAACCCGAACCCCTGACCGAGCCCACCCGGCGCCGCCTCACCGAGCGGCAGGCCGACACGGTGCGGCGGCTGACCGCCGCCGCCGTGGTGGAGGTCGCCGAGACCGGCTACGAGGGCCTGACCGTCCGCAACGTGGCCCGCCGCGCCGGCGTGGCGCCCGCGACCGCGTACACCTACTTCGCGTCCAAGAACCACCTGATCACCGAGGTGTTCTGGCGGCGGCTCAGCGCCCTGCCCCCGGTCGAGGCGGACGGGACGCTGCGCGAACGGGTGGTGGGGACGCTCCGCGAGATCGCGCTGCTGGTCTCGGACGAGCCGGACCTCGCGGCGGCGTGCACCACCGCGCTGCTCGGCACCGACCCCGACGTCCGCGAACTGCGGACGCGGATCGGCTACGCGATCCGCGAACGGCTCCGCGCGGCGCTGCGCGAGCACGACGACCCCAAGATCCTCGGCGCGCTGGAACTGGCCTACACCGGCGCGCTCCTGTACGCGGGCATGGGCTACACCTCCTACGCCCGCATGGCCGACCGGCTCGCCGAGATGGCGGAGCTCATCCTGCCCGAACCCCCCGAGTGAGGTGACGGCCGTGGACCCTGCCGCGCAGGTCTCCTACAGCCCCTTCGACTACGCCGTCCACGAGGATCCCTACCCCCTCTACGCGCGCCTCCGCGAGGAGGCGCCCCTCTACCGCAACGACGAGATCGGCTTCTGGGCGCTGTCTCGGCACGCCGACGTGTCCGCGGCCTTCCGCGACCACGCGACCTTCTCCAACTCCCACGGCGTCTCGGTGGAGCCGAGCGCCTGGGGCCCCCACGCGCCCCGGACGATGTCGTTCCTCGCGCTCGACCCGCCGCGCCACACCCGCATGCGCGCCCTGGTGTCCAAGGGGTTCACGCCACGGCGGGTCAAGGAGCTGGGGGACGGAATCCTCGCGCTGACCAGGCGCCACCTGGAGCCGGCCCTGGAGAAGGGCGAGTTCGACTTCGTCTCCGACTTCGCCGGCCTCCTTCCCATGGACGTCATCTCGGAGATGATGGGCGTCCCCGAGGCCGACCGGGCCGAGGTGCGCCGGCTCGCCGACACGGTCGTCCACCGGGAGGAGGGGCTGAACGACGTCCCGCCCGCGGGGATGGACGCGGCGCTCACCCTCGCCGGCTACTACCAGGACATGGTCGCCGAGCGGCGCCGCGCGCCGGCCGGCGACCTGACCTCCGCGCTCCTGGACGCCGAGATCGACGGCGACCGGCTGGAGGACGAGGAGGTCATCGCCTTCCTGTTCCTGATGGTGGTCGCCGGGAACGAGACCACCACCAAGCTGCTCGCCAACGCCCTGTACTGGGGGGCGCGCAACCCCGACCAGGGCGCCAAGCCGCTCCGCGACCCGGCCCGCGTGGACGACTGGGTGGAGGAGACGCTCCGCTACGACACCTCCAGCCAGATGCTCGCCCGGAAGGCCGTGCGCGACGTCGAGCTGCACGGGCGGCGCGTCCGCGAGGGCGACCGCGTGCTCCTACTGGTCGGGTCGGCCAACCGCGACCCCCGCGCGTTCGACGACGCCGACGCCTACGACCTCGACCGCGACACCTCGCAGCTCGTCAGCTTCGGCGGCGGACGGCATTTCTGCCTCGGCGCGAACCTGGCGCGGCTGGAGGCGCGCATCGCGCTGACCGAGTTCGTGCGCCGCGTCTCCTCCTACGAGGTCGACCACGACGGCGCGGAGCGCGTGCACTCGGTGAACGTCCGCGGTTTCGCCGCCCTGCCCCTGCGCGTGGAGGTGCGCTGATGCCCAGGTTCGACCCCCATCCGCGGCGGCGCCCGGCCGTGGTGACCGGCGCCTCCTCCGGGATCGGCGCGGCGACGGCGACGGCGCTGGCGATGGCCGGGCACCCGGTCGCGCTCGGCGCGCGGCGCGTCGACAAGTGCGAGGAGCTGGCCGCGACGGTCCGGGCCGGCGGGGGAGAGGCGTTCGCGCACCCGCTGGACGTCGCCGACTCCGACTCGGTCAAGGCGTTCGCCGCGGCGGCCGCCGACGCGCTCGGCCCCGTCGAGGTCGTCGTCTCCAGCGCCGGCGACCTGTCCGCCGGGCTCCTGCACGAGCTCGACACCGCCGAGTTCCTCGCGCAGGTGCAGGTCCACCTCGTCGGCGCGCACCGGCTCGTGTCGCAGTTCGTCCCGCCGATGGTGGCGCGGCGGCGCGGCGACATCGTGTTCGTCTCCTCCGACACCGTCCCCGCGCCGCGCTCCTGGACGGGCGCCTACGTCGCGGCCAAGAACGGCGTCGAGGGGATGGTCCGCACCATGCAGATGGAGCTGGAGGGGACGGGCGTGCGGGCGTCCGTCGTCCGTCCGGGGCCGACCGCGACCGGCATGGGCATGAGCTGGGACGCGGAGACCACCGGCGCCGTCCTGGAGGACTGGGCCAGGTGGGGCCACGCCCGCCACCCCTACTTCCTGCGCCCGTCCGACGTCGCCGCCGCCGTCGCCGCGATCGTCGCGACCCCGCGCGGCGCCCATCTCCGGCTCGTCGAGGTCCAGCCCGAAGCACCGTTGGAGGAGTCGTGACCGCACTGGTGGAGCCGCGCGTCGTGTCGGGCGGGCCCGACCACCTGGAGGAGCTGCGCTCGGACCCGATCGGGCTGATGCGGCGGGTCCGGGAGGAGTGCGGCGACGTCGGCGAGTTCCGCCTCGCCGGACGCCGCGTCGTGCTGCTGTCGGGCGCGGAGGCCAACGAGTTCTTCTTCCGCGCCCCCGACGAGGAGCTCGACCAGGCCGAGGCCTACCCGTTCATGACGCCGATCTTCGGCGAGGGCGTGGTGTTCGACGCCACGCCGGAGCAGCGCCGCGAGGCCCTGCACAACCAGGCCCTCAAGGGCTCGTTCATGAAGGGGCACGCCGCGACGATCTCCGCCGAGGTCGACCGGATGGTCGCCGGCTGGGGCGAGGAGGGCGAGATCGACCTGCTCGACTTCTTCGCCGAGCTGACGATCTACACCTCGTCCGCGTGCCTGATCGGGCGCAAGTTCCGCGAGCAGCTCGACCGCCGGTTCGCCGACCTGTACCACGACCTCGAACGCGGCACCGACGCGATCGCCTACGTCGACCCCCACGCCGACATCGAGAGCTTCCGGCGGCGGGACGCGGCGCGCGCGGCGCTGGTGGAGCTCGTCCAGCAGATCATGGACTCGCGGCCGCCGAACCCGCCCAGGCAGGACCGCGACCTGCTCGACGTGCTGATGTCGATCCGGGACGCGGACGGCACGCTCAAGTTCGACGCCGACCAGGTCACCGGCATGTTCATCTCGATGATGTTCGCCGGGCACCACACCACGTCCGGCACCGCCGCCTGGACGCTCATCGAGCTGCTCCGCCACCCCGGCGTCCTGGACGGCGTGGTCCGCGAGCTGGACGAGCTGTACGCCGACGGCCGCGAGGTCTCCTTCCAGGCGCTGCGCGCCATCCCGAACCTGGAGTCGGCGATCAAGGAGGCGCTGCGGCTGCATCCGCCGCTGATCCTGCTGCTGCGGGTCGCGCAGTCCGACCAGGAGGTGGTCGGGCACCGCATCCCGGCGGGCACCATGGTCGGCTGCGGCCTCGCCGTGTCCAACCGGATCGAGGCCGACTTCCCCGACGCCGACGCCTTCCACCCCGAGCGATACGCCGCGCCCCGCGAGGAGGACGTGCTCCACCGCTGGACGTGGGTGCCGTTCGGCGCGGGCCGGCACCGCTGCGTCGGCGCGAACTTCGCGATGATGCAGCTCAAGGCCATCTTCTCGGTGCTGCTGCGGGACTGGGAGTTCGAGCCCGCCCAGCCGCCGGAGAGCTACCGCGACGACCACTCGAAGATGGTCGTCCAGCTCGCCCAGCCCTGCGCCGTCCGCTACCGCCGGAGGCGCCGGTGAGGATCGAGGCCGACCTGGACCTGTGCCAGGGACACGCCATGTGCGAGCTGGAGGCCCCCGACGTCTTCGAGGTGCCGCCCAAGGGCAAGGTCCGCGTCCTGGACGCGGAGCCGCCCGAGGGCATGCGCGCCGAGGTGGCCTCCGCCGTCCGCTACTGCCCGACCCAGGCCCTCAGACTGCTGGAGACATGATGCCCGCGTTCCCCCGTGAAGAGCTCGACGCGATGGTCGAGCACTGGCTGGAGGCCAACCGCCGCTGCGAGGAGGCCGGCGACTGGCGCCCGCTCGCCGACCTCTACACCGAGGACGCCACCTACGGCTGGAACATCGGCCCCGACCAGGACTTCATGGCCGTCGGCCGGGACGAGATCCGCGACATCGCGCTCGGCTCGGAGATGGGCGGCCTGGACGGCTGGACGTATCCGTACCAGAGCATCCTGATCGACGAGCGCAGGGGCGAGGTCGTCGGGTTCTGGAAGCAGGTCGCCGACGCGAGCCGCCCCGACGGGACGCCCTACGAGGTGCTCGGCATCGGCGGGTCCTGGTTCCGCTACGCGGGGGACCGGCGGTGGTCGTGGCAGCGCGACTGGTTCGACCTCGGCAACGTCACCTCGGTGTTCGTCGAGATGATGAAGGCCGGGGTGCTGTCGGACGGGATGAAGCGGCGGCTGGAGCGGGCGGCGTCCGGCGAGCCGATCCCCGGCTACTACCCGCGGGGGGAGAGCCCCGTCCCGATCTGGTGACCCGGGGGGCCGCCGGTCAGATCTGGCCCTCGGGCTTCGCCGGGATCGTCGCCTTGATCGCCGGCCCGAGCTCGATCAGCACGTCGCCGGCCGGGTTGTACTTCGGCGGCACCGTCACCTCGACGTAGGCCTGCCGCCCCACGGCGGTGAAGGTCACCGGCCGCTCGGCGGGCTGCCCGAACCAGTCGATCCCGTTGATGGTCACCAGCTCCGAGGTCTGGCGGAGCGTGCCGGGCAGGGGGACGCCGCAGCGCAGCGCGATCGCGGGGGACCCCCACGCGGCGGTCAGCGGTGAGTCAGGGGAGGTGTCGCGGCGCTTCTGCCCGTGCACCTTCTCGGGCAGCCGCAGCCCCTGGCAGAGCCGCCGGGTCGCCGCGTCCGGGTTCGGAACCGGAACCTGCACGGCCCCGTCTCCGCACGCCGCGGCGAACAGCGCCAGGCAGCCGAGGACGGCGAGGGAGCGGTGCGCTGCCGCGGAACGTTCAGATGTGGACGATCGGGCACGTGAGGGTCCGCGTGATGCCCTCGACGCCCTGGATCTGCGCGACGACGAGCTTGCCCAGCTCGTCCACATTCCGCGCCTCCGCTCGGACGATCACGTCATAGGGTCCGGTGACGTCCTCCGCCCGGGTCACGCCGGTGATGCCGGAGATGTGGTCCGCCACCTCGGCGGCCTTGCCGACTTCGGTCTGGATGAGGATGTAGGCCTGCACCATCACGTCCTCCCCAAGCGGAGAATCAACCGTCGGAAGGTTCACCGTATCGTGTTACGCGCCGCCGCGGGCGGTCGGGGTACGGCGTGCCCGGTACGAACCGGGAGAAAACCGGGAAAGCGGGGGAACAGCGCAAATGGGCACGATCGGGGAGCTGGGTGAGTTCGGCCTGATCGGCCGCCTGACCCGGCGGCTGCCCCAGGGCCCGGCGGTCCGGCTCGGCCCCGGCGACGACGCCGCGGTGATCGCCGCGCCGGACGGCCGCGTCGTCGCCACCACCGATCTGCTCGTGGAGGGGCGGCACTTCCGCCTCGACTGGTCCGGCCCCTACGACATCGGGCGCAAGGCCGCCGCGCAGAACCTCGCCGACGTCGTCGCCATGGGCGCGAACCCCACGGCGCTGCTCGTCGGCTTCGCCGCCCCGCCCGCGACCCGCGCCGACTGGGCCGAGCGGCTCTACGACGGCCTCGCCGACGAGTGCCGCGCGGCGGGGGCGTCCGTCGCGGGCGGCGACGTCGTGGCCGCGCCGCGGGTCACGCTCGCGATCACCGCGCTCGGCGACCTCGGCGGGGCGGCGCCCCTCACCCGGTCCGGGGCGCGCCCGGGCGACGTCGTGGCCGTCCGGGGCAGGCTGGGCTTCGCCGCCGCCGGGCTCGCGCTCCTGGAGGCCGGGCGGGACGGGCCCGAGGAGCTGATCGCGGCGCACCGGCGTCCCGAGCCGCCCTACACCGCCGGGGAGGAGGCGCGGACCCACGGCGCCACCGCGCTTCTCGACGTCAGCGACGGGCTCGTCCAGGACCTCGGGCACATCGCCGTCGCGAGCGGCGTCCGGATCGACCTCGACTCCGCCTCCGTGCCCGTCCCGGAGATCCTCGGGCCCGACGGGCTGCGCCGCGCGCTCACCGGCGGTGAGGACCACGCGTTCGCCGGGACGTACCCGGCGGACGCCGTCCTGCCGCCCTCCTGGAGGCGGGTCGGGACCGTCGCCGAAGGGGCGGGGGTGCGCGTGGACGGGCGCCCGCCGCCCCCCGGAGCATGGGATCATTTCCCAGGCTGAACGCCCCGGCGGAGTCAGCGCGTACAGCCGTGTGCGTTGACACATCCGGTAGGCATGCTTGGGACGGGTTTGGTATACATCCTGTGATCGAAGAGGGATGGGATGGGACGACACTCCAGGTTTGAGCAACCGGACGACGACCCCGTACCGGGCGCGGAAGCGTCGCGAGGGCCGTACTTCGGGGCTCCGGTCGACCCCTCGTACGACCTCTTCTCCGGGCCGACCGACGACCGCGTGTACGTCTCGCCGCACGAACAGGTCAGGGCGGGCACGCCGCCGGTCACCGAGCGTCAGCACGACCCGCCGCCCGACCCGTACCGCTTCGCCCCGCTCCCCGGGGACTACCCCGGCGACTACCCGGGCGCTCCCGCGGCGGCGTTCCCCGAGCAGCCCCGCGAGCTGCCGCCCGAACCCGGCGGCGCGCCCGGCGCCCCGGAGTCCGGCGACTCCGCCGCGGACGGCTCCGGCAGGAGCGGCTGGACGAAGATCGTCTCCGTGCTGCCGCTCCCGCTGCTCCCGATCGTCGCGCTCGTCATCGCCGTGGGGATCGTCTCCTACGCGCTGAGCACCCAGCAGATCTCCCTCAACTTCGCGGGCGGCTCCCCGAAGACCTCCCAGACCGACCCCCGCGACAACCAGATCACCCAGCGCGGCCCCGGCGGGCGCGCCAGCCGCGGCGCGGGACGCCCCGACGGCCTCGTCATCGGGTTCCGCGTCGCCTCCCGCACCCCCGGCGGGTTCAAGGCGACCGCCACCATCGCCAACAAGGGGCAGCGGCCCGTCAGCGCGTGGGCGCTGGCCTTCAAGATCCCGAACGTCTCGGTCACGGCCGTGCAGGGCGCCACCGTCGTGCGGACCGGCCGGGTCCCCTTCGTCCGCGGCCGCACCGCGATCGCGCCCGGCGGCTCCGTGCGGATCGTGTTCGCCGCGCTGGGCGCTCCGTCCAGGCCGTCCGCCTGCGTCCTCAACAAGCTGCCCTGCACGCTGGTCTGAGGCGCACTCCGGGAGACGCCCTCCGCCGGATCGCCGCTTCCTGCAGATCACCATAAAGTGGGCTGTATGACGCGCACTGCCTCCGCCCCGCCCCTCGTGCTCACCATCGCGGGCTCGGACTCCGGCGGCGGCGCCGGCATCCAGGCGGACCTGAAGACCATGCTCGCGCTCGGCGTCCACGGGATGAGCGTCGTCGCCGCCGTCACCGCGCAGAACTCCCTCGGCGTCCAGGGCTACTGGGAACTGCCGCCCGAAGCCGTGCGCGCCCAGATCGACTCGGTCCTGTCCGACATCGGCGTCCACGCGATCAAGACCGGCATGCTCGCGTCGACCGCCCTCGTCGAGGTCGTCGCCGAGGCGCTCGCCGCGTCCGACGCCCCCGCCGTCGTCGACCCGGTCGGCGTCTCCAAGCACGGCGACTCCCTGCTCGCGCCGGAGGCCGTGGACGCCGTCCGCTCGGTGCTGCTGCCGGCCGCGACCGTCGTCACGCCCAACCTGTACGAGGTGGAGCAGCTCACCGGCGTCAAGGTCGTGGACGAGTCCGGGCTGCGCGAGGCCGCCGAGGCGGTCAAGGCGCTCGGCCCCGCCTGGGTGCTGATCAAGGGCGGCCACCTGCCGGGCGAGCCCGCCGACCTGCTGTTCGACGGCGAGCGCGAGCACCGCTTCACCGCCCCCAGGCACGACAACCGGCACACCCACGGGACCGGCTGCACGCTCGCGTCCGCCATCGCCTCGCACCTGGCGCTCGGCGACGACGTCCCGGCGGCGGTGGCCAAGGCCAAGGAGTACGTGACGGGCGCGATCGCGGCGGGCTTCCCGCTCGGCGCCGGCATCGGCCCCGTCGACCACGCCTGGCGGTACCGCGACTGAACGGCGCCGCGACCCCCCCGGGAACGCGAAAGTCGGCTCACCGGGAATCCCGATGAGCCGACCGAAGCCGTGAAGCGGACCGCCCCGCCGGGGCGGCCCGGCCGGGCTCAGACCGTCGGCTTGACGATCTTGCCGGCCTTGATGCAGGACGTGCAGGCGTTGATCCGCTTGGTGCTGCCGTTCACGACGGCGCGCACGCGCTGGATGTTGGGGTTCCAGCGGCGCGGGGTGCGGCGGTGCGAGTGGGAGACGCGCATGCCGAAACCGGGTCCCTTGCCGCAGACGTCGCAGACGGAAGCCACGGGAAACTCCAAGTGGTGTCGATGCTCTGATCGGAGCGCCACCCGGCTGCCGCCTCGGGCGGGCCGGGCATCATGGACGCTCACTGATGAGCGCCACGAACGTGGCGCGTGGACCAGACTAGCCGACAGCGCGACGGGTTAGCGAATCGGCGGCGCCGCGACCCGGCGGCGCGGAAGGGAGCACGGTGGCCCTCGACCATGCGGCGGTGCGGCGGTGGTGCAGGCTCGCGGCGGAGGCCCTCGGGCGGACGAGAGCCGAGATCGACGCCCTCAACGTGTTCCCCGTCCCGGACGGCGACACCGGCACCAACCTGCACCTGACCGTCGTCGCGGCGGCCGACGCCCTCGACGAGCCGCCGGGCGGCCCGGACCCGTGGCGGACCCTGGCGCAGGGCGCGCTGCTCGGCGCCCGGGGCAACTCCGGTGTGATCCTCAGCCAGGTGTTCCGGGGCCTCGCCGACGTCCTCGGCCCGCTGGAGGCGCCCCCGGACGGCGCGTCCCTCGCGGCCGCCCTCGACCACGCGTCCATCCTGGCCCGCGGCGCCGTCGAGCACCCCGTCGAGGGCACGATCCTGAGCGTCCTCGCCGAAGCCGCCGCGGCCTGCGCGGCGGCACCCGGAACCGCGCTCCCGGAGGCCGCGCGGGCCGCCGCCGCGGGCGCCCGGCAGGCGCTGCGCCGCACCCCCGGCCAGCTGGAGGTGCTGGCCCGCAGCGGCGTCGTGGACGCCGGCGCGGCCGGGCTCTGCGTGGTGTTCGACGCCCTCGCCGCCGTGATCACCGACGAGTACCCCGAGCGGTACGACGTCCCGCCCCGCATCGCCGGGACGCCCGCGCCCGCGGGCCGGACCCGGGCGCCGCAGGGCTTCGGCTACGAGGTGATGTACCTGCTGGACGCGCCCGACGACGCCGTCCACACCCTGCGCGAACGCCTCGACGTCCTCGGCGACTCCCTCGTCGTCGTCGGCGGCGACGGACTGTGGAACGTGCACGTCCACGTCGACGACGCCGGGGCCGCCGTCGAGGCGGGCATGGCGGCGGGACGCCCGCACCGGATCCGCGTCACCTACCTGGACGCCGCCGAAGGCGGACCGCACGCGCCGCACACCGGCCGCGCGGTGGTCGCCGTCACCGCCGCCGACGGGCTGGCAGCGCTCTTCGAGGAGAGCGGGGCCCGGGTCGTGCGGCGCGAGCCCGGTGCCGTCCCGCCCCTCGCGGTGCTCGCCGAGGCCATCCTCGCCGCGGGCGACGAGGTGGCCGTGCTGCCGAACGAGCCGGAGGTCCTCGCCCTCGCCGAGGCCGCCGCGGAGCGCGCGAGGGACGGCGGCGCGCGGATCGCGGTGGTCCCGACGAAGGCGTCCGTCCAGGGCATGGCGGCGCTCGCCGTGCACGACCCGCTGCGCCGCTTCGCCGAGGACGTGATCGAGATGACCCGGGCCGCCGGCGCCACCCGCTTCGGCCACCTGGAGGTCGCCGCGCAGGAGGCGGTGACGAGCGCCGGCCTCTGCCAGCCCGGCGACGTCCTCGGCCTGATCGAGGGCGACGTCGCGACGATCGGCGCGGACCTCGCCGCGGTGGCCCGCGACGTCCTCGACCGGATGCTGTCGGGCGGCGGCGAGCTGGTCACCCTGATCCCCGGCCGGCACGCCCCGCCCGGCCTCGCCGCCGGCCTGGAGGACCATCTGCGCCTGCGGCGCCCCGACGCGGAGGTCGGCGTCTACGCCGGCGACCAGGAACGCTACCCCCTCCTCATCGGCGTCGAGTGATTCCCGTCGTCCCCATCGGCTAGAAAAGACCCGTGGCAACTCTCGACGAGCCGTTGCGCAAGGTCCTCGGCGACAAGACGGCCAACGCGCTGAAGAAGGGCCTCGACCTGCACACGGTCGGCGACCTGCTGCACCACTACCCGCGCCGCTACGCCCACCGCGGCGAGCTGACGCAGCTCAGCGGCCTGCAGGACGGCGAGCACGTGACGGTCATGGCCGAGGTCGTGAAGGTGCAGGGCCGCTCCCTCACCCGCAGCCCCGGGTACGTCCTGGAGATCACCGTCACCGACGGGACCGGCGAGCTCAAGCTCAGCTTCTTCGGCCGCAAGGGCTCCTACCGTCCCGAGAAGGAGCTGTCCCCGGGCACCCGCGGCCTGTTCGCCGGGAAGATCAGCACCTACGTGCCCCGCAGCGGCAGGACCGTCCGGCAGCTGACCCACCCGCAGTACAAGGTCGTCCACGAGAAGGGCGCCGAGGAGGCCGCGCAGGAGTGGGCCGACGAGATCATCCCGATCTACCCGTCCGCCAAGTCGCTGCCCATCGAGGCGATCAGCACGTCCGTCGAGACCGTCCTCGGCCAGCTCGACCTGCCGGACGACCCCATGCCCGCCGCGCTCCTGCGCCGCCGCCACCTGATCGGCCTGCGGGAGGCTTACGAGGGCATCCACCGCCCCCGCACCTGGGAAGAGCTGGGCCGCGCCAAGGCCCGCCTCAAGTGGGACGAGGCCTTCGTCGTCCAGGTGGCCCTGGCCCAGCGCCGCGTCGCGGCCGCTTCCCTGCCCGCCAAGCCCCGGCCCCCATCCTTCGAGGGCGTCCAGTCGGAGTTCGACGCGCGCCTGCCCTTCGAACTCACCGAGGGCCAGCGCCAGGTCGGCGACGAGATAGCCGCCGACCTGGCCGAACACCACCCGATGCACCGCCTCCTCCAAGGTGACGTCGGCGCCGGAAAAACGGTGGTCGCGTTGCGGGCGATGTTGCAGGTGGTGGACGGGGGAGGGCAGGCGGCGCTGCTGGCGCCGACCGAGGTGCTCGCGCAGCAGCACTACCGGTCGATCACCGGAATGCTCGGCGATCTGGCGCAGGCGGGGCAGATCGGCGGCGCCGAGCACGCCACCCGGGTGGCGCTGCTGACCGGGTCGCAGGGGGCGAAGGCGCGCAAGGAGGCACTGCTGGAGGCGGCGTCCGGCGCGGCCGGGATCGTCGTCGGCACCCACGCGCTGCTGCAGGAGACCGTCCAGTTCGCCGACCTCGGGCTCGTCGTGGTCGACGAGCAGCACAGGTTCGGCGTCGAGCAGCGCGACGCCCTGCGCGAGAAGGTCGACGGCGGCCGTCCCCACGTGCTGGTCATGACGGCGACGCCGATTCCGCGCACCGTGGCCATGACCGTCTTCGGCGACCTGGAGACGTCGGTGCTCGGGCAGCTCCCGGCGGGCCGGTCGCAGATCCAGACGCACGTCGTCCCGCCGGAGAAGCCCGCGTTCCTCGCCCGCACCTGGGAGCGCATCAAGGAGGAGGCGGCGAACGGCCGGCAGATCTACATCGTCTGCCCGCGCATCGGCGAGCAGGAGGGCGACGAGGGCGACGCCGTCGTCGCCGAGGAGGGCGAGCGCCGGTCCCCGCTGGGGATCATGGAGGTACTGCCGAAGCTGGAGGAGCTCCTCGACGGGCTGCGCATCGGCGTCCTGCACGGCAAGCTGCACCCGGACGAGAAGGACGCGGTGATGCGCCGCTTCACCGCGCGGGAGCTCGACGTCCTGCTCGCCACCACGGTCATCGAGGTCGGCGTGGACGTGCCCAACGCCACCGTCATGGTGATCATGGATGCGGACCGGTTCGGCGTCTCCCAGCTCCACCAGCTGCGCGGGCGCGTCGGCCGCGGCTCCCTGCACGGCCTCTGCCTGCTCGTCACCGACGCCGCGCCGGGCAGCAAGGCCCGCGAGCGGCTGGACGCGGTCGCCTCCACCACCGACGGGTTCAAGCTGTCCCGGCTCGACCTGGAGCAGCGCCGCGAGGGCGACGTGCTCGGCGCCGCGCAGGCCGGCCGCTCGTCCAGCCTGCGGCTGCTCACGCTCCAGCGCGACGAGGACGTCATCCGCGACGCACGCGAGGAGGCCACCGCGCTCGTCGAGGCCGATCCGGACCTGTCGGAGCATCCCGGCCTGGCCACCGTCCTGGCGTCCCTGCTGGACGAGGAGCGCGCGGACTTCCTGGAGAAGACATAACCGGTATTGCCGACCTATTTGGTTGACAACAGCGCCCGGGCGGGACACGATGAACGCGTGAACCCGAGTCGTGCGCTGATCGCCCGCCTCCACGTCGACCTCCGGCGCCAGGCGAGCGCCCTGTGTTCCCGTCGCTGATCCCGAGCCCCCGGCGGGCCCCTGCCCGCCTCCGGATCCGACGGCCGACCAGGAGGCCACCCCCATGACTCGAAGCATCCGGCTCGACCAGGCGGAGGCGTCCCTCCGCGACCCCGACCCCGCGACCCGCGCCGGAGCCCTCACGGCGCTCGCCCGCGCCGCCCGCGCCGGAGAAGCGCCCCGCGGCACCGGCGACACCTTCGCCTGGGCGCTCGCCGACGAACACGAAGACGTCCGCCGCGTCGCCGCCGACGCCCTGCGCGACCTGCCCGAGCTCTACTTCGGCGACGACGGCGTCGACGCCCTGCTCCTCGCCGCGGCCCGCGGCCGCGACACCGCCGTCCGCGACACCGCCGCCGACCTCATCGGCATCCTCGCCAAAGGCGCCGGCGAACTGTACGCCCAAGGCTTCGAGGACGACGAACCGCAGGTCCGCATCCAGGCCGTCCTCGGCCTCATCGCGCTGCGCGAGACCGCCCGCGTCGCCGAGGCCGCCGACGACCCCTCCCGCGAGGTCCGCGTCTCCGTCGCCGAAGGCCTCGGCCGCCTCGCCCACCCCTCCGGCCTCCCCGCGCTCGAACACCTCCTCACCGACCACGACCCCGTCGTCCGCATCGCCGCCCTCACCGCCGCCGCCGAACTCGGCATCCCCGAACCCCTCGAAGGACGCGTCGTCACCGCGATCGCCCACGCCAACTGGCAGGTCCGCTGCCACGCCGTCCGCGCCCTCGCCCAGGCCCGCCCCGACGTCGCCGTCCAACCCCTCATCAAGGCCCTGCACGACCGCACGGTCGACGTCCGCAGAGCCGCCGTCCAGGCCCTCGAACAGTGGGCCACCGACAACCCGGAGGTAGTGACCGCCCTGACCGAAACCCTCGCCGACCCCGACCCAGGCGTCCGAACCCAAGCCCGCTGGAGTTTGGCGTGATTTTGCCTTTTTCTCCTCCTTCGGGCCTGGCGGCCCTCCATCGTCGATAAAGGCGGGCGATCGCTGGCATCGCTCCGGCTCGCCTTGCGGCTCGCTGCGCGATCAGATTCTTGCTTCGCTTGAATCTGCCTTCGGACGCGATCGCAACGGGGAGGTCGTTGCGGGGTTGCTGCGGTGGCTGAGGCCGTCGTAGTAGTGGGTTTCTGTTGTCTTGCACGGCTCGCCTGGCGGCTCGATGGGCGGTGAGGATCTCGCGTTCGCTCGTTTGAGTAGAGCGCGAAGGTGACGTGGCCGGTCCTTCGGTCCGGAGTTGAGACCGGCCGCGAGCGGGCCGTCAGCGTGGCACGGCGCTGGCGGCCCGCTGTGTTTATTGCCTTTTTCTTCTCCTTCGGGCCTGGCGGCCCTCCATCGTCGATAAAAGCGGGCGATCGCTGGCATCGCTCCGGCTCGCCTGGCGGCTCACTGCGCGATCAGGTTCTCGCTTCGCTCGAACCTGCCTTCGGACGCGATCGCGGCTGCTGGGGTCGTTGCGGGGTTGGGCGACGGCTGGGGTTGTTGCAGGTGGGGGCTCTCGGGGTGACGGCAATGCGGTGGGTGCGCCTTGGTGGGCCGATACTGACACCGTGAGTAGGGTTATTGCGGGTAGTGCGGGGGGGCGGCGGTTGGCTGTGCCGGCGGGGCGGGATACCCGGCCGACCAGCGATCGGGCGCGGGAGGGGCTTTTCTCCACGGTTCTGGCGTTGCTCGGGCCGCTGGACGGGCTGCGTGTCGCCGATCTGTACGCGGGGTCGGGGGCGGTGGGGCTCGAAGCGCTGTCGCGGGGGGCCGGGCATGCGCTTCTGGTCGAGTCGCATCCGCGGGCGATGAAGGTGATCCGGCAGAACGCCGAGACGCTGGGGCTGCCGGGTGCCGTCCCCTGCGCAGACAAGGTGGAGCGGCTCGTCCGCAAGGCGCCGGACGAGCCCTACGAGCTGATTTTCGCCGACCCGCCTTACGCGCTGGCGGACGCGTCCGTGACCTCTCTGCTGGAGGATCTGCGCGACAACGGGTGGGCGTCCCCGGACGCGCTGGTCGTGGTGGAACGCGCCGCGCGGGGCCCGGCGCTGGAGTGGCCCGACGGGTACGAGGCGGAGCGGGAGCGGCGTTACGGCGAGGCGGTGTTCTGGTACGGCCGTGCGGTCGCCCGTTGACATTCCGGTGGTTCGGGTAGGGGAATGCCCATGAAGCCCGGGATCGACCGCGCGGTGGCGCGTACCTGGGTCATCACCCTGCTCTTTTTTCTGGCGCTGATGGTGAACGTCACCTACGTTCAGGGCTTCCAGGCGCAGAGCCTGCGGGACGACTCGCTCAACGCCCGGCAGTTCGAGGACCGGTTCAAGATCGACCGGGGGCCGATCGTGGCGGGCGGCGAACGGCTCGCGTGGTCCGAGCAGGTCGGCGACGACCGGTTCCAGCGCCGCTACAAGGACGGCGCCGCGTTCGCGCCGGTCACCGGCTACTTCTCGGTGTTCTCCCAGACCGGTCTGGAGGAGGCCGAGAACCATTTCCTGGACGGGACCGACGCCCGTCTCGCCACCTCCAACCTCGTCGACAAACTGATCGGCAAGCACGTCCCCGGCGGGACGGTGGAGTCCACCATCGATCCGGACGCGCAGCGCGCCGCCTACGAGGCGCTGAAGGGCAGTGGCGCGGGCCGGGGCGCGGCGGTCGTCCTCGACGCGCGCACCGGCGCGATCCGGGTGATGGCCTCCACGCCGTCCTACGACCCGAACGAGGTGTCGACCCTCGACCGGAAACGGGCCACCGAGGCGTTCGACCGGCTCGGCGACCAGCCGCGCAAGCCGCTGCTCAACAAGGCCGCCTACGAGCTGTTCCCGCCCGGCTCCACGTTCAAGACCGTGGTCGCCGCGGCGGCGCTGAGGTCGGGCACGAGCGAGGACACGCGGGTCAGGGCCGGGCGCAGCTACAGGCCTCCGGGCGCCGGGCAGGCGATCAACAACGACGCGGGCGACATCGGCGGCTCCTGCGACCTCTCCCGGATCCCTCTCATCGAGGCGTACGCGCAGTCCTGCAACACCACGTTCGCCTATATGGGCGCCCAGAAACCGGGCAACGACGCCGTGAACGCGCAGGCGGGCAGGTTCGGGTTCGGCGACCGGATCGAGTTCGCGCACGGACTGAAGAGCGCCCCCAGTTCCTTCCCGGCGACCGACCAGCCGTCGCTCAGCGCGCTCGGCTCCATCGGGCAGGGCAGCACGGTCGCCTCGCCGCTGCAGATGGCCATGGTCGCCGCCGCGGTCCTCGGCGACGGGGAGGTCATGCGGCCCCGGCTGGTGGAGAGGCTGCGCGCCCCGGACGGGTCGACGGTCGACAAGATCTCGTCCCAGCGGATGTCGCGCGCGCTGACGGCGGACCAGGCGAAGCAGATGCGGGACATGATGGAGGCCGTGGTCGAGCGGGGCACCGGCAAGTCACTGCGGGGGACGTCCATCCTCGGCGGCAAGACCGGGACCGCCGACGTCGAGGGCGCCTCCTACAACGACCGCTGGTTCATCGGGTTCGGCCCGCGCAGCGACCCCCGGTACGCCGTCGCGGTGATGACCGAGGCGTCCGGCTACGGCATCGAGTCGGGCCCCGTCGCGGCCAGGATCATCGACGCGCTGCGCGGCTGAGGACGGCCCGGCGAGCCCGGTGGAAACCCGGCCGAATGCGATTTGGTACGTTCACGCCGCAGGTCAGAAACCGGGACCGAAGGGGTTCGCGCCGTGCGCCGTGTCGTCTGTCCGGGATCGTTCGACCCCGTCACCAACGGGCATCTCGACATCATCAGCCGCGCCTCCCGCCTCTACGACGAGGTGGTCGTCGCCGTGCTGATCAACAAGAGCAAGAAGAGCCTGTTCACCGTGGACGAGCGTGCCGACATGATCTCCGAGGTCACCCGGGAGTACGGCAACGTGTCGGTCGACACCTTTTACGGGCTCACCGTCGACTACTGCAAGGAGCAGGACATCCCGGTGATCGTCCGGGGGCTCCGGGCCGTCAGCGACTACGAGTACGAGCTGCAGATGGCCCAGATGAACCACCGGATCGCCGGCGTGGAGACGCTGTTCATGGCGACCAACCCCGAGTACGCGTTCCTGTCCTCCAGCCTGATGAAGGAGGTCGTGAGGTTCGGCGGGGACGTCTCCGGCCTCGTTCCCGACAGCGTCCACGACCGGCTGGTGCAGCGGCTCCAGAAGGACGGCTGACCGGCCTGCTCCTGGTGGACGGGCCGCGAGTTGGGTCAGCGGCCGGTGTTCGGTACCCTGGGACCTCGGCCATCACAGGCGGCCGCCGTTCCACCATGCCTCACGAAAGCAGGATTCCGCTGACACGCAACGATCCCAGTGCCCCGTTCAAGCTCGACACCCGAGCTCTGAGCAGGCAACCCGGGTCGTCGCGGGAGGAGCACCTGTCCGTGCCGGCACCGGAGAATTTCGGCGTCGAGATGGTGGGCGTCCCCGAGGGCGCCGCGATCGAGCTGGACCTCCGGCTCGAAGCGGTCCTGGAGGGGGTGCTCGTCACCGGCACGGCGACGGTCCCTCTCAAGGGGGAGTGCTCCCGCTGCCTCGACCCGATCGCCTCGACCTTCGAGGCGGACTTCCAGGAGCTGTACGTCTACGACGACACCCGCTCAGGCGGGAACGCCGACGACGACGAGCTCCGCCTCGAGGGCGACCTGATCGACCTCGAACCGGTCCTGCGGGACGCGGTGGTGCTCGCACTGCCGCTCTCCCCGCTGTGCCGGGACGACTGCCCGGGCCTGTGCCCGGACTGCGGTGCGCGGCTCGCCGACGTCGAGCCGGGCCACCGACACGACGTCGCCGACCCCCGGTGGGCGGCGCTGCGGGACCTTGCCGGCGACAACGCGCCGGCAGCCCCCGACCGGGGGAACGGGAGCTCCGGCACCCGTGATTCATCGGATCGAGAAGGAAAGCAGGAGGGCTGACGTGGCCGTCCCGAAGCGGAAGAAGTCGCGCAGCAACACGCGGCACCGGCGCTCGCAGTGGAAGACCGCCGCGCCGAACCTGGTCGAGTGCCCGACGTGCCGCGACCACAAGCTGCCGCACACTGCGTGCGCGACGTGCGGAACCTACGACCGGCGGCAGGTCATCGCCCCGTCGGCCTGAGTCTTCTCGCATCCTGGGGGGCGGATCCGCGCATGCGGCCCGCCCCTCACGGTGCGGAAGGACACGCACCCCGACCACCCGGCGCGTGACGTCGGCGTGGTGACCGGCGCGGAGACTGCGCCCGGAGCCGTGGTGCACGCCGGGATCAGACCGACCGGCGCGCACCTCGTCTTCGCGGACCCTCCCCGCCGAGCGTCCTCGCCGTCCGGCCCATCGGCCGCGCGCCGCAGAGGCGACCGCGCGCCGCGCGGTGCACGGCCTGCGAGGAGGGCCTGTGAGCGCTAAGAAGAACGACCCCGCGCCGGAGCGCGCGGAACTGACCGGCGCGCTCGGCGTCGACGTGGACGACGAGCTGCTCGAACGCGCCCTGACACACCGTTCCTACGCCTACGAGAACGGCGGCCTGCCCACCAACGAGCGCCTGGAGTTCCTCGGCGACTCGGTGCTGGGCCTCGTCGTCACCGACACCCTGTTCCGCGGCCACCCCGACCTGCCCGAGGGGCAGCTCGCCAAGCTGCGCGCCGCCGTGGTCAACATGCGCGCCCTCGCCGGAGTCGCCCGCGGCCTCGGCGTCGGAGCCCACATCCGGCTCGGCCGCGGCGAGGAGGGCACCGGGGGCCGCGACAAGGCCTCGATCCTCGCCGACACGCTGGAGGCGCTGATCGGCGCCGTCTACCTCGACCGGGGCCTCGGCGAGGCGTCCGCCCTGGTGCACCGGCTCTTCGACGCGCTAATCAAGCGCTCGGCGGGCCTCGGCGCCGGCCTGGACTGGAAGACCTCGCTGCAGGAGCTCACCGCCGTCGAGGAGCTCGGCGTCCCCGAGTACCACGTCGCCGAGAGCGGTCCCGACCACCAGAAGACGTTCCGCGCCTCCGTGCGGGTCGGCGGCCAGACCTACGGGTCCGGCGAGGGCCGCAGCAAGAAGGAGGCCGAGCAGCACGCCGCCGAGGCCGCCTGGAACGCCATCCGCGAGCTCGTCGTCGAGCGCGAGGCGGCGCAGGCCGGCCCGCCGCAGGGCGAGGACCCGGCCAGGGAGGCCGGGCAGGCGGCGCAGGCCGGTGCCTGAGCTTCCCGAGGTCGAGGTCGTCCGGCGGGGCCTGGAAAGCTGGACGACCGGCCGCACCGTCGCGTCCGCCGAGGTCCTGCACCCGCGGTCGGTCCGCCGCCACGCCGAGGGCCCCGCCGACTTCGCCGGGCGTCTCGCCAAGCGCACCATGCTGGCCCCCCGTCGCCGCGGCAAGTACCTGTGGATCCCGCTCCAGGCCGAGGACGACGGCGCCCCCGGCGAGGCGCTGCTCGCGCACCTCGGCATGAGCGGGCAGCTGCTCGTCGGCGAGCCCGGCCGGGAACGCGAGAAGCACCTGCGGGTCCGCGTCGAGTTCGACGACGACGGCCTCGACCTGCGCTTCGTCGACCAGCGCACCTTCGGGCACCTCATGGTCGCCGACCTCGTCCCCGACGCCTTCGCCGCGGGCGCGCTCGTCCCCGAGCCGATCGGGCACATCGCCGCCGACCCGCTGGAGGACGCCTTCGACGCGGAGGCCTTCTACCGCGCCCTGCGCCGCCGCAAGACCGGGATCAAGCGGGCCCTGCTCGACCAGTCCCTCGTCAGCGGGGTCGGCAACATCTACGCCGACGAGGCCCTGTGGCGCGCCAGGCTGCACTGGGCGCGGCCGACCGAGACGATGACCCGGGCGGACGCCGCGCGCGTCCTGGAGGCCGCACGAGAGGTCATGACGGCCGCCCTGGAGGTCGGCGGCACCTCCTTCGACAGCCTCTACGTGAACGTCAACGGCGAGAGCGGCTACTTCGAGCGGTCCCTGGACGCCTACGGGCGGCGGGACGAGCCCTGCCGCCGCTGCGGCTCGCCGATCCGCCGCGACGAGTTCATGAACCGCTCGTCCTACAGCTGCCCGGTGTGCCAGCCCCGCCCCAGGCGGGCACGGTACTAGCGGGACCGAGGGGGGAGCGATGAGCGAGGACGACGAGATCGTGCGGCTCACGGCCTGGGTGCGGGGACGCGTCCAGGGCGTCGGGTTCCGCTGGTGGGTCAGGTCGCGGGCGCTCGAACTGGGCCTCGCCGGCAGCGCGACCAACCTCGGCGACGGCCGCGTCGAGGTCGTGGCGGAGGGCCCGCGCGCCCGTTGCCGCCGGCTCCTGGAGATGCTCGACGGCGACGTTCCGGGCGGCGTTCCCGGACGTCCCGGCGCTGTGACCGGCGTCGTCGACCGCTGGGGCCCGCCCCGCGGGGAGGCCGCCGGGTTCCGGGAACGCTGACCGGGTAGGGAGTACCGGTTTGTACCTGCTAAACTAGTAGAGGAAGGTTGTTACCGGCCTGTGATGTGCGGCTTGACCAGGACACCGGCCGGTGCGACTCTAGACGGTACGCGCACCGCTTTCAGCAGTTTCCCGTGCGCGATCCCTGCTGGTTACTCAGCGTGGAGGACCCTTAGTCATGGCGAAGGCTCTACTCGGCCACGTCGGCGGTCCCGACCCCCGGATGGTCGCGGAGATGCGGCGCCTGCAGCAGCGCGTACGTGACCTGGAGGCCGAACTCGTACGGCTCCAGGCAGAGAACGACGCGCTCGCGACGGCGACGGACGACGAAGTGATGTCGCTCCCGGTGAAGGACCGCGAACCGGTTCTTACCTAATGCGTTTTTCTCCTCCTTCGGGCCTGGCGGCCCTCCATCGTCGATAAACGCGTGCGATCGCTGGCATCGCTCCGCCTCGCCCTGGCGGCTCGCTGCGCGATCAGGTTCTTGCTTCGCTCGAACCTGCCTTCGGACGCGATCGCGGCCCCCAGGTGGTCGTGGGGTTGCGGCGGCGGTTGAGGCCGTCGCGGTAGTTCGGCCGGAGACTGTGACACGGCTCGCCTTGGCGGCTCGCTACGTCCTCAGGTGCGCGGGTACCACCGGTTACCGGACGCTACCCAGCCGTTGAGGGTTGTCGCAAGTGCCGAGCGCTCGTAGCAGCGCCCGGCCGGCCGACCTCGCCTCCCCAGGGCGACCTCCAGCGTCCGCACCGGCCAACCGGGGTCGAAGGTGGAGATCCCGCATCCCGCCTGAGGTCGCTGCGCGCCCAGGTCCCGCAAGCTCGAACGCGCAATCGAACGCCGCCGCGCCCCTGACGCCGCCACGGACCCAGTGCTCGCCTTAGCACCCCTCCTCGCCCGCACCCTGAGGTATCCCCAGTGGCGGCTTGTGGACGATCGTGGCGACCACCCGTCGCGCCCGGTCCCTAGCTACTCCATAGAGTCATCCGGGCTTGGGTCAGCCCTCATCCCCGTCGCGCCCAGCGCATCCGCCCCTCACCCTCGGCACCCACCACTGGGACCCCCGCACCCCCGGCGACCGAGCGACGACCCTAAGAGTTGCGACCGCGCCCGAAGGGTGCGAGCCCGCAACCCACTCACCGGACGCAAGCCCCGCTCGGCCGCCGAACGCCGAGACTTCGCC
>NZ_JBEZJP010000031.1:0-35244 GCF_040653175.1 Actinomadura sp. NPDC048032 | reverse complement strand
CCCCGAGGTGGTCGCCGAGTTCCACGGCCACCACTTCCCCTCCGGCTCGGTGCTGAGCCGCGCGGCGCGCTCGTAGGCGGTGGCGACGGCGGCCGTCCCGCCGCGCAGCTCGGCGCGGTGCGCGACCCGTTCGAGCTCGGCGGCGACGCCCTCGTCGGGGCCGGTCGCGGCCGCCGCCAGGTGCCAGGCGCGCCGGTCGGCGTGCTCGTCGCCGGGCAGCACGCTCGCCAGGGCGCCGTGCACGTCGATCCGCCGGTGGTGCGCCGCGTCCTGGTAGGTGACGGCGCGGATGAGCGGGTGGCGGAACCGCACCTCACCGCCGTCCAGGACCACGAGCCCGGCCTCCTCGGCGGGCCCGAGGTCGGCGGGCGTCAGGCCGAGCGCGTCCCCGGCGCGCAGCACGATGCCGAGGTCGGCGGTGCCGTCGGCGGCGACCACCAGGAGCAGCCGGCGGGTGGCGTCCGGCAGCTCGGCCAGCCGGCGCCGGAACGTCTCCTGCACCCGGCCGCCCACCGGCAGCGGCCCGGCGGGGCGGGCGGGCCGCGACCGCAGGGCGTTCCCCAGTTCGATGAGCGCGAGCGGGTTGCCGGCCGCCTCGTCCAGCAGGCGCTCGCGCACCGGCACGGTCAGCCCGGGGGCGTGCGCCATCACCAGGTCCTCGGCGGCCCCGCGGTCCAGGCCGGTCAGCCGCAGCACCTCCAGCCCGCGGTCGGGGAAGGGGCGGGCGCCGTCCCGGGCCGTGAAGATCATGGAGATGGGGTCGGCGCCGAGCCTGCGGGCGGCGAACAGCAGGGCGTCCAGCGACGCGGTGTCCAGCCACTGCGCGTCGTCGACCAGGCACACCAGGGGGCGGTCGGCGGCCAGCTCCGACAGCAGCGTGAGCGTGGCCGCGCCGATCAGGAAGCGGTCGCCCGCCGGGCCCGCGCCGAGGCCGAACGCCGACCGCAGCGCCGCCGCCTGCTGCTCGGGCAGGGCGTCGAACCGGTCGCCGTAGGGGTGCAGCATCAGATGCAGCCCGCCGAACGCGAGCTCGCTCTCGGACTCGACGCCGATCCCGCGGAGGACCCGCATGTCCCCGGCGGCCGCCGCGACCTGTTCGACCAGGGCCGTCTTGCCGATCCCCGCCTCGCCCTGGACCACCACGGTCCTGCTCCGCCCGGCGCGGGCGTCCCTGAGCAGCCCGGTGAGGTGGTCGAGCTCGCGGTCTCGCCCCATGAACACGCCGAGAACACTACAAGCCGGACGCCCGCCCACGCGCCGGTGTGTCCACGACACGGGGAAGACGGGAAGAGGCCCTGGGGACGGTGGTGCTCCCCAGGGCCTCGGAAGTTGCTCTCAGAGTGTCAGGAGGCGCGGATCACTGCTTCCGCGCCGCCTCCACCTGCGCCTTGATCTCGGCGGCGGACTGGCTGCCGCTCACCGTCGTGATCGTGTGGTGGTCGCCGTTGTGGCCGGACTGGACGTCGACCTTGCCGGTCGGCGACAGCTCCGCCTGGTTCTTGAGCATGTTCGCGTTGTTGTCACCCATGCCTTGCGTCGGGTTGTCGAAACGCTGCGGGTTCTTCTGCTCGGCCATCTCAGTGTCCTTGTTGATTGGCGTGTTGGGTGACCTCCGTGCTGCCACCCCTGCGAGTGATCGTTGCCGGGGGGACCGCCGCTGTCAAGGCGCGCAAATCGGACGAGGTGTTCCGGGTGCGGGACGGCTCAGCGGAGTGCGGAGCGGGCGGTGGGGGCCAGGGTCAGCCGTTCCGGTGGCGCCGCGGAGTCCGCGGCGAGGGCGGGCAGGAGCCGCTCGGTCCACTCCGGTGACCGGGCCAGCCGGTCGAGGTGGTCGCGCAGGTGAGCGGCGTTCTCGAAGACCGCGAACCAGACGAAGACGTTCTCGCCCGTCCGCACGGGGAGGAGGGGAAAGGTGTTCTCGGCCGGTTCGGTCTGGAAGCGGGCGACGGGAGCGGCGCCGAGACCGGCCATGAACGGTGCGATCGTGGCGTCGAAGTGCGCCGCGAACGCGGCGTCGACGGGTGCTCCGCGATGCAGGATCGTCGCCATGACCCGGGACTCGGGAGGCGCCGCTCCGACCGGCGGCCGCCCGTTCGCGGGCGGGAAGCCGGAGCCGGGCCCCACCGGCCGCAGCAGCAGGACGTCGTCGGAGTCGACCATGGTGGCGGCGGCGGCCATGCCGTGCTCCCTCCACGCCGCGCCCTCCAGGTAGAAGGCGGTGAGCGCCGCCTTCCGCGCCTCCATGTCGGGGAAGCCGCGCAGCCACACGTACCGGTCCGGGTCGGTTTCGTCGTGGAACTGCCCGATGACGCGCATCCCGGCGGCCTCCTGGGTCTCGACGAACTCGCGGTCGAAGAGATCGGTCAGGACGGGCCGGGCCCCGGGCCGGAGGGTGTACTGCCGCAGTTCGACGACGGAGCAGCGGAGGTCCGCCGCGGGGGCCGGCGCGGCGCCGGGGGCCTCGGACATGGCTCGTTTCCTTCGTTCGGCAGGGGCGGGCCTCCACGGTCGCAGTCCGGCGCGGCAGCCACGAGTGGCTGATCTGCCGACATGCGCACGCTTTCTGCCATAAGTTGGGCGGCTATGACGCGCTCCGTCGCCCTCGTCCTGCTCGACGACATGCCGTTCTTCGAGGTCGGGATCGCCTGCCAGGTCTTCCGCTCGGCGCGGGCCGACCCGGACGTCCCGTGGTACGGCCTGCGGCTGTGCTCGACCGAGCCGGGGGACGTGCGCCTGGAGTTCGGCTTCACCCTCGGCGCGGGGCACGGGCTCGACGGCCTGGCCGGCGCCGACATGGTGGTCGTCCCCGCGCTGCCGTACGCCCACGTGGAGTCCGACCGCCCGGTGCCGCCCGCGCTGACCGCCGCGCTCGCGTCCGCGCACCGCGCCGGCGCGCGGATCGTGTCGCTGTGCACCGGCGCGTTCGCCCTCGCCGCCGCCGGGATCCTGGACGGACGGTCCGCCGCCACCCACTGGATGTTCGCCGACACGTTGCAGCGCCGGTACCCGCGGGTCCGGGTGGACGCCTCGGTGCTCTACGTGGACGAGGGGGACGTGCTCAGCAGCGCCGGACGCACCGCCGGGCTCGACCTGTGCCTGCACATCGTCCGCCGCGACCTCGGCGCGGACGTCGCCAACCAGGTGGCCCGGCGCATGGTGGTGCCGGCGCACCGCCCCGGCGGCCAGGCCCAGTACGTCGAGCTCGCCGTGCCCCGCACCGACGGGGACGGGCTGGGCCCGGTCCTGCAGTGGGCCGCCGCGCGCCTGGACGAGCCGCTGACCGTCACCGACCTCACCCGGCGGGCGCGGATGAGCCCGCGGACGTTCGCCCGCCGCTTCACCGCCCACACCGGGACCACCCCGTCCCGGTGGCTCCTCGACCAGCGCCTCGGCCGCGCCCGCGCCCTGCTCGAATCCACCGACCTGCCCGTCGACCAGGTGAGCCGCCGCAGCGGCCTGGGCTCGGCCGCGAACCTGCGGCGCCATTTCACCCGGCACGTCGGCGTCCCGCCGACCGACTACCGGCGCGCCTTCCGCGCCCGCCGCCCCTGAACCGGCCCGCCGGCTCGCCACGTGTCCTGACACACCCTGCGGATAGGGTCGGCGCATGTACTCGACGCGGGTGTCGCGGCACGTGAAAGCCCGTCCTTCTGACGTCTACCGGGCGCTCGTCGACGCGGACGCGATCAGGAGATGGCGGGTGCCGGACGGCATGACCGGCGAGGTGCACGAGTTCGACGCCCGCGAGGGCGGCGCGTTCCGGATCTCGCTCACCTACGACGCGCCGACCGGCGCCGGCAAGTCGTCGGCGCGCACCGACACCTACCACGGGCGGTTCGCGGAGCTCGTGCCCGGCGAGCGCGTGGTCGAGGTGTTCGAGTTCGAGACCGGCGATCCCGCCTTCCAGGGCGAGATGACGATGACCACGACGCTCACCGAGGTCGACGGGGGCACGGAGGTCCTCGTCGTGCACGAGGGCATGCCCGACGCCGTGCCCGCCGCCGACAACGAGACCGGCACGCGGATGGCCCTGGACAACCTCGCCAGGCTCGTCGAAGCGGACTAGGGCCGGCCCGGCTCAGCGCGCCTCCCTCTCCGCGAGATCGGCGGGCGCGCCTGGGGAGGGCGACGAATCGCTCTTGCTCTGTCTGGGCAGCCAGCGAGATGCGAGCACGCCGAGGACGACGTGCAGGAGGCTCGCCACGGCGACCGCCGCGTGCAGTCCGACGACGAAGGCGGACTTCGCATCGTCGACCTGAGTGGCCGTCAGTTCCGGGATCTGGAGTGTCTCGCCGAGGGTCGGGGCGAAGGCCGGGCCCTGGAGCCGGAAGACGAGTGCGGCGAGCGAGCCGAGGAGCGCGATGCCGAGGGCGTTGCCGATCTCGTTGCTGGTCTCGGCGATGGCTCCGGCCGCGCCGGCGCGCTCCGGCGGGACCGCGCCGACGGCGGTGTCCGCGACGAGGGCGAAGGAGAGGCCGTAGCCGAGTCCCGCGACGACGGTGGAGGCGATGTACCAGCCGGCGCCACCGTGGACGGTGGTGGGGAGCAGGAGCAGCAGCCCGGCGGCGATGGAGAGATGGCAGACGAGCAGGGTGGTGCGTTTGCCGATGCGGTCGACCACGGCCGGCGTGATGATGCAGGTGATGGTGAGCACCGCGGCTCCGGGTAGTGCGAGCAGGGCGGCGTGCAGGACCGCAAGGCCCAGGACCGACTGGAGGTAGACGCCCGCCAGGTAGGCGGTCGCGGACCATGCCGCCAGGGGCAGCAGCCCGGTGACGATCGCGACGGTGAAGGTGCGATCGCCGAACAGGGAGAAATCCATCAGTGGTTGTCGCAGGCGCCGCTGCCGGGTCGCGAACCACACCAGAAGAACCGCTCCGGTCAGGGCCGCCAGGACGGGGAGGAGCGAGAGACCTTCGGCCGCGACGCGCTTCAGCGCGTAGATCGCGAGCAGCAGGCCGGCAGCGGAGGTCACGACGCTGGTGACGTCGACGCGGCCGGGCCGAGTCGCGCGGACCTCACCGAGCAGGACCGGCGCGAGGACCAGGAACACGGCGACGACGGGCAGGTTGACCAAGAACACCGATCCCCACCAGAAGCTCTCCAGCAGCACACCACCGAGGACCGGGCCGATGGCGAAGCCGGCGGCGAACGCGGCCGCGAAGATTCCGATGGCCTGTGCGCGGCGCCGCGGGTCGGCGAACAGCTCGCTCACCACCGCCAGGGCGGAGGGGAGCAGGGTGGCCCCGGCGACGCCCATCAGCGCACGAGCGGCGATGAGCAGTCCCGCGTCGGGGGCGAACGCCGCGGCCGCGGACGCCAGCCCGAAGACCGCCGTGCCGATCATGAGGAGCCGCAGCCTGCCGTATCGGTCGCCGAGGTTGCCGAACGCGATGAGCAGGGATCCGACGGCGAAGCCGTAGACGTCCAGGATCCACAGGGCCTGCTCGGCCGTCGGCGCCAGTGCTCCGCTGATCCGGGGCATCGCCAGGAAGAGGATCGACCCGTCCATCGAGACCAGCAGTACCGGCCCCAGGACGACAAGGAGACCAAGCCAGGCCCGTGCACCCGGCGTACTCGCGTGCTGTTGATGCATGTCGTCCACGCTCAGGGCCGCCGCGTCGGACGGCCATCCCCTTGCTCTGGGTAGACCCAGCAGGTGCACCCACGCCCGCCGCGGCGTGCATACGCTCCATGGCGTGGAGAGCCTGGGAACGTTCCTGAAGAACCGGCGTGATGGAATCACCCCGGCCGAGATCGGACTGCACACCTACGGCACCTCTCGGCGGGTCCCGGGGTTGCGTCGCGAAGAACTGGCCCAGCTCGCCGGAGTCAGCCCCGGGTACTACACCCGGTTGGAGCAGGGACAGGCGGAAACCGCTTCGGACCAAGTGCTCAATGCCCTGGCAAGGGTGCTGCGACTCGACGAGGTGGAGACCGCGCACCTGCGCAATCTCGCTCGGCAGTCCACCGCCCCCGGACTGTCGGACCCCGGCCGGGAGGAGCCCCACAGGCGCGTTCTGGCTCTCCTCGCCACGCTCGGCGACGCGACCCCGGCGCTGGTGCTGGGCCGGCGAGGAGACGTGCTCGCGTGGAACCGCGCCGGCCACGCGCTGTTCGCCGAGCACATCGATTTCGACGCGCCGGACGCGCCGGATCGGCGTCCCTCGATCCCGCGGATGTTCTTCCTCGACCCGCTCACCCGGAGCCTCCATCGCAACTGGGACGAACTCGCACGCGTCCACGTCGCCTACCTGCGGCTCACCGCGGGCCGTTTCCCGACCGACGCCCGGCTGGCCGAACTCATCGGCGAACTCACCATGCGCAGCGACGAGTTCGCGGCCATGTGGGCGACCGGGGAGGTCGCCGACTGCACCGTCGGGGACATGCACCTGCAGCACCCCACCGTCGGAGCCGCGAGCGTCGCCTACCAGGTCTGGCTCCAGCCCGACAGCCCCGACCACCGGCTGGAGATCTACACCCCGAACGACGCCGGCTCCGCCGACGCGCTGCGCATCCTCACCCGGGACGCGCCGCACGCAGCGTCATCGCCCTAGCCGCCGTCCAGGGCGCGCCGGGCAAGGATCGCCGCGCCCCTGACGGCCGCCTGGTCGTCCAGCCGCGTGCGCAGCAGGCGCGGCGGGTCGCGGAACTTCAGGCGGGCGGCCAGGCGTGCTTCGAGGGGAGCCAGCAGGGTGTCCCCGGCGCGGGCGAGGCCGCCGCCGACGACCACCAGGCCCGGGTCCATCAGCAGGGTCGTCATCGCGAGGCCGTCGGCAAGGCAGTCGAGCGCCTCCGACCAGACCCGTCCGGCCTTCTCCTCGCCCCGCCCGGCCCGCGCGATCACCTCTTCGGCCGGGACGCCCTCGCCGTGGCGGCGGGAGATGGCGGCGGCGGACGCGTAGGTCTCCACGCACCCCCGGTTCCCGCAGGCGCAGGGCTCGCCGCCGGGACGGACGACGACGTGGCCGATCTCGCCGCTCCAGCCGACCGTCCCCGGGTAGGGGGCGCCGTTCAGGATCAGGGCGGCGGCGATGCCGGTCCCGACGGCCACGAAGACGAAGTCTCCCGCGCCGCGGCCCGCGCCCAGCACGGCCTCGGCCAGGCCGCCGGTGCGGACGTCGTGGCCGATCGCGACGGGGATGCCGAGGCGTTCGCGCGCCAGCCGCCGGATCGGCACGTCCCGCCACCCCACGTTGGCGGAGTGGACGGCCGTGCCCGACGCCTCGTCGACGATGCCGAGCAGGGCGATGCCGGCCGCGCGGGCGGGGGAGCCCAGGGACGCGGCGAGGGCGGCGAGATGGGCGGCGAAGTCGAGGACGCCGCCCACCGGGTCGGCCCGGTCGGTGGGCCGCGACTCGCTCGCCAGGATCTGCGGGTCCTCACCGCCCGCGTCCTCGCCGAACAGGGCGGCCTTCATCGTGGTACCGCCCACGTCCAGGCCGATCAGGGTCATTTGACCGACCCCGCCGTCAGGCCGCCGATGAGGTAGCGCTCGATGAAGACGAACAGGATGACGACCGGAATGATCGCGATCAGCGACGTGGCGAAGAGGTACTGCCAGTGCGCCTGGTACTGGGTCACGAAGGACGGGATCCCGACGGTGAGGGGGCGGCGGTCCGGGGACGCGGTGACGGTCAGCGCCACGATGTACTCGTTCCACGCCGCGATGAACGTGTAGACGATCGCGGTGACGACGCCCGGCATGGAGATGGGCAGGGTGACGCGGGTGAGGGCGCCGACGCGGCCCGCGCCGTCCAGGAAGGCGGCCTCCTCCAGCTCCTTCGGGATACTGGAGAAGTAGCCGTGCAGGATCCAGATGCAGAACGGCAGGTTGAACGCCGCGTTCACCAGGATGAGCGACAGCAGCGTGTCGGTGAGGTCGAGCGCGACCATCTCCCGGTAGATGCCGATCACCAGGGCGGTCGGCGCGAACATCTGCGTGACCAGGACGAGCAGCAGGAACGCCCCGCGCCCCCGGAAGCGGTTGCGGGCCGTGTAGTACGCGGCGGGCATCGCGCAGGCGAGGGTGACCAGGGTCGCGGCCGCCGCGACGGTGAGGGAGACCCGCATGTACGTCCAGACGGGCGCGGCCGACCAGACGTCCACGAAGTTCGACCACGTCCAGTGCGAGGGCAGGTAGGTGCCCGGCGACCTGGTCAGCTCGCGCTCGGGCTTGAGCGCGGTGACGAACATCTGCAGGTAGGGCAGCAGGAACGCCAGGGCGACCAGCCAGCCGACGCCCGTGAGGACGATCCGGCGCGTCATCGGACCTCCTCCCGCCAGCGGGCGGCGCGCAGGTACAGCAGCACCATCACGAGGATCAGGGCGAAGTTCACGACCGCCATCGCGCCGGACTCGCCGACGTTCTGATCGTAGAACGCGAGTTTGTACATGAACGTGGTGGTGGTGTCGGTCTTGCTGCCGGGGCCGCCGCCCGTCATCGCCCAGATGATCGGGAACGAGTTGAAGACGTTGATCACGTTGATGATGGACGCGATGAGCACGGCGGGGCGCAGCAGCGGCAGCGTGATGGCGACGTAGGTGCGCACGGACCCGGCGCCGTCGACGCGGGCCGCCTCGTACACGTCGGCGGGGATCGTCTGGAGCCCGGCGAGGATGACGAACGAGGTGAACGGCAGCGACACGAAGACCGCCACCCACATCATCCACAGCATCGCCTGCCCCGGATGGGCCAGCCAGTTCACCGGCTCGTCGATCACGTGCAGGTCGAGCAGCACGCGGTTGACCAGGCCGGAGTAGTTGTCCAGCATCCACTTCCAGATCAGCGACGTCATCAGCACCGACGCCGCCCACGGGACGATGACGGCCCAGCGCACGACGCGGCGGCCGGGGAAGCGGGCGTTCAGCAGCTGGCCGAGGGCGAGCGAGAGCACCATCGTGACGACGACGACTCCGGCGACCCACAGCAGCGTCCGCAGCACGACCGGGACGAGGTCGTCCTCACCGAACAGGTCGGTGTAGTTGCCGCCGCCCCGGTAGCCGAGCGTGACGCCGGACGAGCTGATCTTCTGCAGCGAGGTGCGGACCATCTCGATGACGGGCCACAGCACCACGATCGCGATGAGCGCGAGGGACGGGGCGAGCCACGGCAGCGGTGCCAGGGCGCGCCCGGTCCGCCGGAGGAGGGAGGGGCGGGGGGCCGTCGAGGCGGCGGCCCCCCGCTCTCCGGTCGGGGACTCCAGCACTCAGCCGGCCTTCTCCGCCGTCTCCTGGATCTTGTCCAGGATCTTCTTCGGGTCTTCGTTCGCGGCGGCGGTGCCGAGGTCCTGCTTGACCGCGCCCGCGACCGCCGACCACGCCGGGTTGGACGTCGGCGCGAACTTCGACGTCGGGAGCGCGTCCACGAACTGCTTCATGTACGGGTCGGCGCTGAGCGCGTCCCCGGCCGACTTCGTCACCGGGAGGAAGCCCTCGGTCTTGAGGAACTTCGAGGTGTTCTCCTTCTGGTAGAAGAAGTCGAGGAACTTCTTGACGGCCTCCTTGTTCTTGCCGCCGTCCTTCTTGAACGCGGCGAGGACGTCCATGACGCCGAGGGTGTTGTGCTCGGTGCCGCTCTTGCTCGGCAGCGGCGCGACGCCGAATTCCAGGTCCTTGTTCACCGGGTCGATGAATCCGGCCTTGGTGAACGGGCCGCCGATCGCCATGCCGATCTTGCCCTGCGCGAACTGGTTGAACACCGTCTTGCGGTCGGTGGTCTCCGGGTTCGGCTGGGTCAGCCCGGACTTGTTGAGGTCCTTGAGGAAGGCGAGGGTGTCGACGTTGGCCTTCTGGTTGATCGCCCATTTGCCGGACGCGTCGACCCAGCCGCCGCCGTTGTTCATCGCCCAGGAGTAGAACTCGGCCTGGGACTCCTCGGGGCCGAGCGGCAGCCCGTACCCGGTGGCGCCCGCCTTCTTGATCTTCTCGGCGTCGGCCCTGACCTCGTCCCAGGTGGCGGGCGGGTCGCTGATGCCGGCCTTCTTGAACAGGGCCTTGTTGTAGAAGAGCAGGCGGGCGCTGGAGATGAACGGAAGGCCGTACTGCGCGCCGTTGTACTGCGCCTGCTGGACGAAGGTCGGCGTGAAGTCGCCGAGCGTGCCCGGCGACAGCACCTCGTCCGCCTTGTAGATGAGGCCGTCGCGGGCGAAGTCGGAGAACGCGTTGTAGTTGAGGACGTCCGGAACCTGCTTGGTCTGGACGTAGGTCTTCACCTTGGCGTCCATCTGGGTCCAGTCGACCATCTCCAGGTTGACCTTGTAGCCCGAGTTCTTCGCCTCGAAGTCCTTGATCAGGGCGTCCCAGAAGGGTTTGGTGTTGTCGTCGTAGATCGCGGCGACGAACTTGATGGTCTTGCCGTCGGAGTCGTCTCCCGACGAGCTGCCCTTGCCGCAGCCGCTGACGCCGAGTGCCACGGTCAGGCCCGCGGCGACGACGCCCATGAGGTGCCGTTTCATCTGTCCCCGCCTTCTCCGGCTGTCGCGCATGAAAGATTCTGCGCGGTGTGAACGCCCCCCGAGCACAAACGCGCGTGGTGGGGAAGAAGATAAACACTGGTCCGTACCAGTTCAAGGGGCCCGTAAAGCACGAATCTCAACCGTTATGCGAGGTTTCGGAGACGCCGGTCTGGTCCGGTGTCCACGCTGGGCTGGTCTGGTCGCCCGTCAGGAGCGTCCGGGCGTTCGCTCCGGGAGCCCTCGCGGGCCCCGTTCTGGAGCGGCCGGCCGCACCGCGATGTGTCGCATCTTGCCTGCGTCCTGTTTTGCCCCATCTTGACCGGGTAACCCGGCGCCGTACCCGAGTTGGACGATGAGGTGGACAGGACATGAAACTCCGGACGGGCCCGATCGCGGGCGCGGCCGTCGGCGCCGGCGGGGCGCTGGCCGCGCTCTCGGCGCGGCGCCTGGCACGCCGTGCCTCGGCCGGGCTCGTCACCCGGCTCGAACGGCGGCTCGACCGTGCGGTCCGGCACCTCACCGCGAAGGCGGAGCAGGCCGGCCCGCTCGCCAAGGCCGCACTGGCCGGGGTCAAGGCGCTGCAGGAGGGCAAGTCGCCCTTCCGCGCGCTGCTGAGCTTCGGCTGGACGGCCCTGAAGGAGACCCTCGCCGGCATCTTCGGGCGGGGGCGGAAGGGGAAGCTGACCAACATCGTCGAGCAGATCGACGTGGGGGCGCCGCGCCGGCTGGTCTACGACCAGTGGACGCGGTTCCAGGACTACCCGACCTTCATGAAGAAGGTCGTCAGCGTCGACCAGGCCGACGACGCCAGGCTGAACTGGAAGGCGAAGATCTTCTGGTCGGCGCGGACGTGGGAGTCGACGATCAAGGAGCAGGTCCCCGACGAGCACATCGTGTGGCGCTCGAAGGGCCCGAAGGGCCACGCCCACGGGTCGGTCAGCTTCCACGAGCTGACGCCCGACCTGACCCGCGTCCTGCTCGTCCTGGAGTACCACCCCGTCGGCCTGTTCGAGCGGACGGGCAACCTCTGGCGGGCCCAGGGCCGCCGGACGCGGCTGGAACTGAAGCATTTCCGCCGTCACGTGATGACGCAGGCGCTCCTGCACCCCGACGAGGTGGAGGGCTGGCGCGGCGAGATCCGCGACGGCGAGACCGTCACCAACCCCAAGTGAGGAAGCGGAACATGGCACGCGCAAACCCGATGGGCAAGCTGCCCGTCGGCCAGATCGCCAAGAGGCTGCCGATCGGCGGGCGCAAGCGCTCGTCCGGTATCGGCGCCATCACCAAGGCCCTCCCGGGCGGCCGGGCCGTCGGCACCGCGGGCGGCGTCCTGCTCGGCGCCGGCGCGGCCGTCGCGGCGAGCCGGGCCATCGCCGGCAACCGCGCCGGGCGGGACTCCGACCAGGGCGACCAGGAGCAGGCGAAGGCCTCCGACGCCAAGAGCGACTCCAAGAACGGCGCGAAGGACGAGGCCGAGAACGCCGCCAAGAGCGACTCCAAGGACGAGGCCAAGGCCGGCGCCAAGGACGCCGACGGCAAGGACGAGCAGTCCGAGGGCAAGGGCAAGGGCATCTTCGGCAAGCTCAAGGACGTCCTGCCCGGCGGCAAGAAGGGCAAGGGCGGCAAGGGCGGCGGGAAGAAGGTGAAGGTCACCAACATCGTCGAGCACATCGACATCGGTGCGCCGTCCCGCCTCGTCTACGACCAGTGGACGCAGTTCCAGGACTACCCGTCCTTCATGAAGAAGGTCGTCAGCGTCGACCAGGCCGACGACACCAAGCTGAACTGGAAGGCCAAGATCTTCTGGTCGGCGCGCACGTGGGAGTCCACGATCGTCGAGCAGGTCCCCGACGAGCACATCGTGTGGCGCTCGAAGGGCCCGAAGGGCCACGTGGACGGGACGGTGAGCTTCCACGAGCTGTCGCCGAACCTGACCCGCGTCCTGGTCGTCCTGGAGTACCACCCGCAGGGCTTCATGGAGCGGACGGGCAACCTGTGGCGCGCCCAGGGCCGCCGCGCCCGGCTCGAACTGAAGCACTTCCGCCGGTACGTGATGACGAACTCGCTGACCCGCGCGGACGAGATCGAGGGCTGGCGCGGCGAGATCCGCGACAGCGAGGTCGTCCGGACGCACGAGGAGGCCATGGAGGAAGAGGAGAAGTCCGGCAAGGGCAGCGGCTCCGGCACCTCCGCGAAGGGCTCCGAGAGCGCCAAGGACTCCAAGGACTCGGAGACCAAGGGCTCCCGGAACGGCCGGAGCACGCGGAGCTCCTCCTCGTCCTCGTCCTCCTCGTCGTCCCGCAGCGGCAAGGCCGAGGACCGCGAGGAGGAGTACGAGCAGGCCCGCTGACCCGGCGGCCGGCCGGATCAGCGGATCAGCCGGGCCAGCTCGACGCGCGAGCGGATCCCGAGACGGGTGAAGACGTTGCGGAGATGGTGGTCGATCGTCCGCGGGCTGAGCAGCAGGCGCGCAGCGATCTCCCGGTTGGTGGCCCCCTCGGCGGCCATCCGGGCGATGTGCGCCTGCTGCGCGGTGAGCTTGCCGAACCCGCTCGCCGCCCGCGGCGCGGTCTCCCCGGCGGCGCGCAGCTCGGCGCGGGCCCGCCCCGTCCACGGGGCGGCGCCGTAGCGCTCGAACACGCGCAGCGCGGCGCGCAGGTGCTCGCGGGCGGCGCGAGGGCGTCGCCCGCGCCGCAGCCGGTGCCCGAACAGCAGCTCGGTGCGGGCCAGCTCGAACACGGCGCCGGCGGCCTCGTGCAGGCGCAGGGCCTCGGTGAAGTGCTCCTCGGCCTCGTCGTCGCACCCGGCCAGCAGGCCCAGGCAGCGGCGGCCGAGCGCCTCCGGGCCGGGGGGCGAGCCGATCCCGTCCACCCAGCGGCGGAAGTGCTCGTAGGCCCCCGCGGCCGGGTCGTGCTCGCCGGTGCGGACCAGCGCCTCGACCAGGTGGGGGACGGACAGGAGCCGCGCCGGCGGGTGCGCGAGCCCGGCGCCGTCCGGCAGCCGCAGCCGCGCGGCCGCGTCGGCGGGCCGGTCCGCGGCGAGGTCGAGGCACGCGGGCGCCCACGATCCGAGGGCGGCCGCGCGGGCGAGGCCCCGCTCGTCGGCCGCGCCGGTGAGCTGGTCCAGCAGCTCGCGCGTCCTGGCCTCGTCGCCGTTGAAGGCGGCGGTGAGGGCCAGGGTGGCGAGCTGCTCCGTGGCGTGCCCGTGCAGGCGGGTGGCGCGGGCCAGGCGCAGGCCGTCGTGGCAGGCGGCGATCGGCGCGGGGGGATGCCCGAGGAGCGTCTCGCAGCGCCCGGCGGCCACCAGCGCGAACGACTCGGCGGGCGCGTCGCCGGACCGCCGGGCCGCCGCGACCGCCTCGGCCGCCAGCGCGCGGGCGCGGGAGCCGTCGCCGAGGGCGAGGGCCGACAGCGCCGCCCACGACCGCGCGTCCGGGTCCGCCGCGTCCGCGCCGAGGCGCACGGCGTGCCCGTGGCGCTCCGCCGCCTCCCGGTACTGGCCGCGGATCACGGCCGCGACGCCGCCGAGGTGGGCGAGCAGCAGCTCGGCGCGCGGACCGGGCGCGACGGGCTCCAGCGCGCGGGCGCGTTCGGCGATCTCCAGGCGGGCGCGGTGGTCGCCGGACGCGTCGGCGGCCTCCGCGCCCCACACCAGCGCGTCCAGCGCCGCCGCGGCGTCGGCTCCGGCGAGCCGCTCGGCCGCGTCGCGCAGCGCGGCGACCGCGGCCGCGGGGGAGCCCGCCGCCGTCTCGATCTCGCCGCGCAGGGCGGCGGCGCGGGCGATGCGGGGCCCGTCGCAGCCGCGCGGGCGGACCTGGCGGAGCATCGCGCGGGCCCGGCGCGACCGGCCGCTCGCCCAGGCGTCCCCGGCGGCGGCCAGGTACCGGTCCGTCCGCGCGCCGTGCTCGACGGTCAGGGCCGCGGCGCGCTGCCACATCCGCCAGGAGTCGGCGTACCGGCCCGCCCGCCGGGCCGCGTCCGCCGCCCCCGCGAGCTCGGCGGCGAGCCGGTCGTCGGGCTCGCCCGTCACGGCCGCGCGGTGCCAGAGCCGCCGCGGCCGCTGCCACTCCTGGACCAGGACGCCGGCGAGCAGCGTGTGCGCGTCCCGCCGCTCCTCACGCGTCGCGTCCGCCCACAGCGAGGACCGGACGAGCCGGTTGCGGACCGCGACCCCGTCGCCCTCGAACCGCAGCAGCCCCGACTCGCGGGCCGCGTCGAGGTCGCCGCCGCCGATGCCGTCCGCCCGGACGGCCCGCTCCATCGTCGCGGCGCCGAGCCACTCCTCCGCCACGGTCATCAGCACCAGGCGCCGCGCCCCGGAGGGCAGCGCGCGGTAGCGGCCCCGGTGCAGGGCGCGCAGGGCACTGGACGGGGGCAGCGCCCGCGGCGGCGGCGCGGCGCCCGACAGCTGCCCGGACGTCAGGGCGCCGGCCAGCTCGCGGATCGCGAGGGGGCGGCCGCAGGCCAGGTCGACGATCTCCTCGGTCAGGTCGCCGCCCGCCGAGCCGTCCAGGCAGAGGTCGGGCGCCGTGCCGCCGAGCGCGTCGCGCAGCACGCGCCGGCTCGCGTCCTCGGCCAGCGGCGCGAGCCGCAGCCGCCGGATCCCGGCGAGCGCGCCCCCGTCCGGCTCGCCGTCGCGGACGGAGAACAGCACCGCCACGGGCTCGTCCTCGACGCGCCGCGCCGCGAACGCCAGCACCTCCAGCGAGCCCGCGTCGAGCCGGTGGACGTCGTCGGCCCAGCACAGCACGGGCCCCTTCCGCGCGGCCCGGCCCAGCAGCTCGCACACCGCCGTGAACAGCACGAACGGCTCGGCGCGGGGCGCGCCGGACAGGATCGCGGCGAGGGCGTCCCGGTGCGTCGGCGGCAGTTGGGCGACCTGTTCGGACAGGGGGCGCAGCAGCCGGTGCAGCCCCGCGTAGGGGACGCCGGTCTCGCCGGGCACCCCGGTCGTGCCGAGCGTGCGGAAGCCCGTGCCGGCGCCGCTCACGGCGGCCTCCAGGAGGGTCGTCCGGCCGATGCCGGCGTCCCCGGCGACGACCAGGGCGCCGCCGTGCCCGTCCCGGGCCCGGTCGAGCATCGCCTCGATCGTCCTAAGGTCGCGTTCGCGTCCGTGCAGCCGTTCGTGTGTCATGCCGGTCCCTCCTCGGCGGGAACCACCCTCGCCCGCGAGCCGTGGGGAGGCCCTATTGGACGGGGTCTCAAAAAGGGAAGGGGACCCTAGGGCAACACGGGCGCCCGGCACCGGTCCAGAGCGGGCTCCGGTTTCGGGGACGCGGCGCAACGCGGAGCGGCGGCCGTTGTGACCGCGCACAGTGTCGGCGTCCCACGATGGCCCGTGCGCCCCCGTGGTGGCACGATGAGGCCCCCGCGTTGTGCGGGGCGCGCCCGTTGCTGGAGGTGGCCCGCGATGAACGTCGGCCAGGTGGACGCCGATCGCACGATCATGCGCAAGGCGGTGCTGCGGCTCGCGGACCGGCTGCCGGACCTCGCCGACCGGCTCACCGCCGAGATCCTCTCCGGTGACCGCGGCGACCGCGACGACGCCTTCCGCCACGACGTGTGGGAGATGTGCCACACCGGGCTCGGGCACGGCTTCAAGACGATCCTGGACCCGGGCCGCGGCCGCGCCGACCTGGAGTGGGCGCGGCGGCTCGGGCAGCGGCGCGCGCACCAGGGGCAGCCGCTCGACCAGCTGCTGCGCTCCTACCGGCTCGCCGGGCGGGTGTTCTGGGAGGCCGTCGTCGAGGTCGTCGGACGGCACGACCCGGAGAACGTCGCGGCGCTGATCCGGCAGGCGACCCGCACCTGGGACACGATCGACCAGCAGTCCGGCGCGGCGGCCGCCGCCTACCACCGCACGGAGCTGGACCTCGCGCGGCGCAGCGAGGAGCGCGTCCAGGCGATCGTGGACGCCCTCCTGGACGGGCAGGGCGCCGACGGCGGGCTGCTCGCGACCGCCACGTCCGTCCTCGGGCTGCCCGCGACCGGCCGCTACGCCGTGGTGATGCTCGGCGCGGAGGGCGGCTTCGGGGACGGGGTGAACCGGCGGCCGGGCGACACCGGCGGGATGCGGTTCATCTGGCGGCTGCGCACCGACGCGCAGGTGGCGCTGGTCGCGCTCGGCGCCGCGGAGCTCGACGACCTCGTCGACGCCGTGCGCCCCTACGCCCGGTCGCACGCCGGCGTGAGCCCGGTCGTCGGCAGCCTCGCCGAGCTGGGCGGCGCCCGCTGGTTCGCCGAGCTGGCGCTGCGGACGTGCCGCGGCCCCGGCAACCAGATCGCCCGCCTGGACCGCCGGCTCCCCGACGCGCTCGTGCTGTCCCAGCCCCGTCTCGCCGGGCGCCTCGGGGAGGTCGCGCTCGGCGGGCTCGGGGACGTCGACCCCGGGTTCCGCGACGCCCTGCTGACGACGCTGGAGACCTGGCTGGAGTGCGGCGGCTCGGCGGCCCGCGCGGCCGACCGGCTGTTCTGCCACCGCAACACCGTCCTGAACCGGCTCCGCAGGATCGAGCGGCTCACCGGGCGGACCCTCGCCCGGCCCGGCGACCTGGTCGAGCTCGTCCTCGCGCTGAGCGCGCTGCGGCTGCACGGCCCCGGGGACGGCGGGCCCGGCCCGAACGCCGAGGGGCCGCCCGCGCGGGGAGGCGGGCGGCCCGGCCGGTAGGGGGTCCGGTCGGCGACCGGGGTCAGGAGTTCGGGCAGGTGTCCCGGTACTCGGAGATGGTGAGGTCGCGCGAGGGCGCCGGGCACAGGAACTGGTCGTAGCGGGTGTCGTTGTCGATGTACCGCTTGAGCCAGGAGATGCTGTACTTCGCGATCGTCGTGTTCGAGGTGTTGGGCGCGAAGTGGCTGGCGCCCGCCAGCTCCAGGTACGCCTTCTCCGACGCCGCCGGGATGCTCTCGTAGAACGGCTGGGAGTGCGTGGCGACCGGCGCGACCGTGTCCGCCTGCGCGCCGATGATCATGGTGGGGACGCGCACGTCCGAGAAGTTCTTCTGCAGGTCCCACGGCGTCAGCGGGATCGCGGCCTGGAGCTGCGGCCGGTCCTCGGCGGCCTCCAGCGTCCCGCCGCCGCCCATCGAGTGGCCCATCACGCCGAGCCGGGTCGTGTCGATCCGGGTCCGGACGGTGCTGCGCTGCGTGAGGTAGTCGAGCGCGGCCTCCAGCTGCCGGGCGCGGCTGTCGGGCTGGTCGAGGCGGGTGAGGGTGTCGATCGTGAAGATGACGAAGCCCTGCGAGGCGAGCCGGGGCCCGAGCCAGGCCATGCTGGTCTGGTCGGCGGTGTAGCCGGGCGCCACCGCCACGGCGCCGAAGGTCCCCTCGGCGGTGCTCGTCGGGTAGTAGATCGTCCCGCCGCCGAAGCCGGTGACGCTCAGGGACGACACGCTCGTCTGGGACGTCGCGAACGGGCCGCGGAGGGCCTCGATGCTCTGCTGCGTCGGGGCGGGGCCGCGCTCGTAGGGGTTGTCGGCGGCCCGGGCGGTCTGGGGGACGGCGATGGCGGCCGCGGTCAGCGCCGTGGCCAGCGCCGTCTTCGCCGCGCGTGCGGTGAGGGTGGGCACGTCGGTTCGCTCCTGTTCCGGGGGGCGGAGCCGAGGGGCGGCTCCGGAAACGGGGCGGGGCCGGTCACCCGGCTCCGGGACGCACATTCTCGGCCCGTGCCGCGTCCGCCGACATCGGCGAAATCACCGGCCATTCCGGGACGACCGCCCTGACCAGCCGGAAGAAGCCGAGCGGCCGCAGCGCGTCGTCGCGCCGCCACAGCTGCGCCGGGACGGCGTCCCGGACGGTCGCGTTCTCGACGACCTCGTACCCTGGCACCCGCCGCCGTGGCCCGGACTCGCGGGCGCGGGCGGCGGGGACGGCGGCCCTCGGAACGGGAAGCAGGGGCCGGGAAGCGGGGGACGGGTGGCAGGGGCGGTACCGGCGGGGCCGCGGTCGGCACGGTTGATCGTCGGGGTGGTGCTCGCCTCGTTCGCCGCGGTGTACGCGCTGGCGGCGCCCTCGCGGACGGAGGGCGCCGCGCGGGCGGCCGCGGCGACCGCCCTCGTGCTGGTGGTCCTGCTGGCCCAGTTCGTCCAGGTCGTGCCGCGCTGGCGGCGATGGCGCGGCGGCTGGAGCCTGGCCGCGCAGGCGGCCGCCGCCTACGCGGGCGTCGTCGCGTTCGGGACGTCGGCGGGGATCCTCGGCTTCGTCGTCGGGTCGCTGCTGCTCGCGGGGGCCTGGCCGGCCGCCGCCTGCGTCCTGGCGAGCGCGGCGCTCGCGGACGCCCTGCGCGGCGGCGCGAGCGCCGACGTCACGATCAGCTGCCTGCTGACCGGGCTCGTCGTCTACGGGCTGGTGCGGCTGGCCGACCGGGCGGACGACGTCGCGGCGGCCCGGCTGCCCCTCACCGTGGCGGCCGTGGAACGGGAGCGGCTGCGGATCGCGGCGGAGCTGGACGGCGGGCTCGGCGACGGCCTGCGGGCGATCTCGGCCGGCAGCCGGCGCGCCCTCGACCGCCCGGAGGCCGTCGCGGACGTGCTGGCGGTGGCCAGGGAGTCGCTGAACAGGGCGCGCACGGCCGCGGCGGGGCTGCGGAGCATGTCGCTGGCCCCCGAGATGGCGGCGGCGCGGGCGCTGCTGGAGGCGGCGGACGTCCGGGCCGAGGTGCGCGAGGGCCACCGGGAGCCGCTCGGCCCGGCCGGGGCGCTGCTGGCGACGGTCCTGCGCGAGGCGGTGACGGACGTGGTGCGCGCCGGTTCCGCGCGGACCTGCCTGATCGCGACGTCGGAGCGGGGCGGCCTGGTCGGGCTGCGGGTGGTCAACGACGGCGTCCGCACGGCCGAGCGCGGCGCGGAGGGCCTGGAGCAGGCGGCGGAACGGGTGCGCGCGGCGGGCGGGACCTTCTCGGCCGGCCTGGACGGGGACGGCCGGTTCGCGGTGGAGGCCGCCGTCGCGGCGGGGGACCGCACCGTGAGCCTGCCCGACCGGGCGGCCTACCGGCTCTCGCTCGCGCTGCTGGCCGCGGTCCTGGCGGGGTTCTCCGTCAAGGGGCTGCTGCTGGTCCCGTGGGGGCCGCGGTGGCCGGCCGCCGCGGCGGGGCTGGCGCTGATCTCGGCGGTGGAGCTGCTCTGGGCCGGGCGCGGGCGGCCCCGGTGGTGGCCGCCGGTCCTGGCCGTCCTCTGCTTCGCCCCCCTCGCCGTCTTCGGGAAGGCGTGGCTGGGCGTCGCCGGGTTCCTCGCCGGGACGTTCCTGGTGGGGCTCCCCGCGTGGGCCGCCGTCCCGCTCGTGGCGGCGTCCATGGCGGTGACCGGCGCCGCCGCTCGGGCCCTCGGGCTCGGCGCTGCGGCCGTCGCCAACTACGTGGTCAGCACGCTGGTGACGGGCCTGGTGGTGTACGGGCTCGTCCGGCTGGCGCGCCTGGTGCGGGACCTGCGGGCCGCCGGGGACGAGCTGGCGAGGGCGGCGACCGTCCAGGAGCGGCTGCGGGCCGCCCGGGACCTGCACGACCTGCTCGGGCACAGCCTGGCGGCGATCCTGCTCAGGTGCGAGCTGGCCCGCCGGCTCGCCGGGGCGGACCCGGACCGCGCCCGCGCGGAGCTCGCCGAGGTCGTCGCCATGGCCGAGCAGGCCCGCGCGGACCTGCGCACCGCGACCGGCGGGGACGCCGAACTCGCGCTGGACGGTGAGGCGGCGTCGGCGCGGTCGGTGCTCGCCGCCGCCGGGGTCGAGGTCGAGACCGCCCTCGGGCACCCGGTCCTGGACGGGCGCGTGTCGGCGGTGCTCGGCACGGTCCTGCGCGAGGCGGTGACCAACGTGCTCCGCCACAGCGCCGCCACCCGCTGCACCATCGCGACCGGGGAGGACGGCGCCGCCGTCTGGCTGGTCGTGGAGAACGACGGGCTCGACCCGGCCGCCCCCCGGACGGCGCCCGGCGCCGGCATCGGGAACCTGACCACGCGGCTCGCCTCGGCGGGCGGAACGCTCAGCGCGCGCGCCGACGGAAAGGGATGCTTCCGGCTGGAGGCGAGGATCGGCTAGAGCCAGCCCGCCTCGCGCGCGATGCGCGCGGCGTCGGTGCGGTTGCGGGCGTTGAGCTTGGTGACGGCGGCCGTCAGGTAGTTGCGCACCGTCCCGGCGGACAGGTGGAGCCGCCCGGCGATCTCCGGGGCCTCCGCGCCCTCCGCCGCGAGCCGCAGCACGTCGGTCTCGCGCGGGGTGAGCGGGTTGTCGGCGAGGTCCCAGGCGGTGAGCGCGAGGTTCGGGTCGAGGACCCGCTCCCCGGCGGCGACCTTCCGGATGCCGGCGGCCAGCTCGTCCGGCGGCGCCGTCTTCAGCAGGAAGCCGCTGACCCCCGCCGTCAGGGCGCGGCGCAGGTGGCCGGGCTTGCCGTGCCCGGTGAGCATCAGCGTCGCGGTGTCGGGGAGGGCCTCGCGCAGCGCCGCCGCGGCCGCGAGGCCGTCCAGGCCCGGCATGTCGATGTCCAGCACGGCGACGTCGGGACGGGTCGAGCGGGCCGCGGGCAGCACCTCGTCCCCGCGCTCGACCTCGGCCACCACGGTGAGGTCGGGTTCGAGCCCCAGCAGGGCGGCGAGGGCGCCGCGCACCACGTGGTGGTCGTCGGCGAGAAGCACCTTGATCACAGCATATGTCTACCAGCCGGCGCCGACCGCCCCGGACGGCGTCACGCCCGGACCCATGACGAGGTCACGGGTGGCCGGTGATCTCCTCTCTGGTGGCCGGAACCGCAGGTCACAAGACTTGTGGGCATGAACGACGCGGTGCGCATGGACGCGGTGAGCAAGGTCTACGGACGGGGCAGGGGAGCGGTGGCGGCGCTGCGGGAGGTGACGGCGACCCTCCCGCGGGGCCGGCTCACGGCGGTGATGGGGCCGTCCGGCTCGGGCAAGAGCACGTTCCTGCACTGCGCCGCGGGTCTCGACACGCCCACGTCCGGCACGGTCCGGCTGGGGGACACCGAGCTGTCCTCCATGAACGAGACGAAGCTGACCGAGCTGCGCAGGCGGCGCGTCGGCTTCGTGTTCCAGGCGTTCAACCTGGTGTCGTCCCTGACGGTGGAGCAGAACATCACCCTTCCGCTGCGCCTGTCGCGCACCCGCCCGGACAAGGCGTGGCTCACGGAGGTGGTCGCCCGCGTGGGGCTGGCGGACCGGACCGGGCACCGTCCCGGGCAGCTGTCCGGCGGGCAGCAGCAGCGGGTCGCGATCGCGCGCGCCCTGGTGACGCGCCCGGACGTCGTGTTCGGGGACGAGCCCACGGGCGCGCTCGACACGATGACGGCCCGGGACGTGCTGACGCTGCTGCGCGAGACCGTGGACGGCATGGGCCAGACGGTCGTGATGGTCACGCACGACCCGGTCGCCGCCTCCTACGCCGACACGGTGCTGTTCCTCGCGGACGGACGGATCGTCGACTCGATGGACGCCCCGTCCAGCGACAAGGTCGCCGCCCGCATGACCCGGCTGGGAGCGTGGAAGTGATGTTCGGAATCGTGCTCAGCACGCTGCGCCATCGCAAGGCGGGCTTCGCGGGGGCGTTCGCCGCGCTGCTGTGCGCGGCGGCCCTGATCTGCGCGTGCGGCGTCCTGCTCGACACGGGCCTGCGCGGCTCCGTCGCGCCGGAACGGTACGCGGGGGCGCCGGTCGTCGTCACCGGCGACCAGTCCGTCCACCAGGTGATCGTCAAGAAGAAGGGCAAGCGCAAGCACAAGGCCAAGCCGCTCGCCGAGCGCGTGTGGCTGCCCGCCTCCGTCGCCGCCCGGGTCCGGGCGGCGGACGGCGTCCGGGACGTCGTCACCGAGGTGACGTTCCCCGCCGAGATCGGCGCCCCCGAGGAGGACCGCCCGTCCTGGGGCCACGGGTGGGAGTCCGCCGCGCTCACCCCGTTCACCCTCCGCGAGGGCCGCGCCCCGGCCGCGGACGACGAGATCGTGGTCGACGCCGCCACGGCGCGCGCCCGCCGCCTGCACCCGGGCACGTCGGTGCGGGTCGAGGCCGCCGTCCCCGGCGCCTACCGCGTCGTCGGGGTGACCCGGCAGGCGCTCGCGCACCAGACCGCCGTCTTCTTCTCGACGGCTCAGGCGGCCCGCCTGTCCGGCCGCGGCGGCATGGTCACCGCCGTCGGCGCCCGCGGCTCCGCCAGGGCCGTCGAGGACGCCGTGCGCGGCACCGGGGCGACCGTCCACACCGGCGGCGACCGGGGCCGGGCGGAGTTCCTCGGCGCGGAGAAGGCCCGCGTCAAGCTCATCTCCCTGGGCGGCGCCCTCGGCGGGACGGCCCTGCTCGTCGCCGTCCTCGTGGTGTCCGGGACGTTCGCGCTGTCGGTGCGGCAGCGGGAGCGCGAGGTCGCGCTGCTGCGCGCGGTCGCCGCGACGCCGCGGCAGGTCCGCCGGATGATCGGGGGCGAGGCGCTGCTGGTCGGGCTCGTCGCGGGACCGCTCGGCGCGGCGGCCGGCCTGCCGCTGGCGTTCCTGCTGCGGGACGAGTTCCGCGGGCTCGGCGCCCTGCCGCCCAACCTGGACCTCGTCATCGGCCCGTTCCCGCCGCTCGCCGCCGCGCTCGCCACCGTCCTCGCGGCCGTGGCCGCCGCCCGGATCACCGCCCGCGGCGCGGCCCGGATCCGGCCCGTCGAGGCTCTCGGCGACGCGGCCACGGGCCGCGCCCGGCTCGGCGCCGTCCGGATCGCGGCCGGGCTGGCCGTCGCGGCCGGGGCCGCCGCCCTGACGGCGCTGCTGGCGCACCTCGACACGGAGGCGGCGTCCAGCCCGGTGACGATGCTGACCGCGATCGTCTGGACCGCGGCCGTCGCGCTCCTCGGCCCCGCCCTCGTCCGGGCCGCGGTCGCCGGGCTCGCCGTCCCGCTCCGGCTCCTGCCGGGCGGCGGGCACCTGGCGGCCGCCGACCTCGCCGCGGCCGCCCGGCGCCTGGCGTCCGTCGTCACCCCGCTGACGCTGATGATCGGGCTGACCTCGACGATCCTGTTCACACAGACGACGATCGGCCACGCCGCGACACGGCAGGCGCGCGAGGGCACGGTCGCCGCGCACGCCGCCGGCCCCGCGGTCCCGCACGGCACCGCCGAGCGGCTCCGCCGGACGCCCGGCGTGACCGCCGTGACCGAGGTCCTGCACGGCACCGTCCGGGTCGGCCTGGAGAACTACGGCGTCCAGGGCGTCACGCCGGCGGGCCTCGACCGCACCATGGACCTGGACGTCCGGGCCGGGTCGCTCGACCGCCTGGACGCCTCCGGCATCGCGGTCAGCGCCACCGCCGCCCGGCGCCTCGGCGTCCGGCCCGGGGACCGGCTCGCGCTCACCCTCGGGGACGGCACGCCGTTCCGGCCCACCGTGATCGCCGTCTACGGGCGCGGCCTCGGGTTCGGCGACCTCACCGTCGACCGCGACCTGCTGGCCGCCCACGTCGACGACCCCCGCGGCGCGCTGCTGATCGCGGGCGCCCCGCCGCGCGGTCTCCCGGTCGCGGCCCCGGGCGCGCTCGCCGAGGCCCGGACGGCCGGGAACGCCGAGGTCGCCTACGTCGCGATGGGGCTGATCATCGCGTTCACCGCGATCGCCGTGGTGAACACCCTCGCGATGGCCACCGCGGGCCGGGCCCGCGAGTTCGCCGTGCTGCGCCTCGTCGGGACGACCCGGCGCCAGGTCATGGCGATGCTCGGGTGGGAGACGCTGGCCGTCGTCGTGATCGCCGCCGTTCTCGGCACGGCCGTCGCCCTCGCCGCGCTCACCGCGTTCGGCGCGGGCATGACGGACGGCCCCCCGCACGTCCCGCCGCTCGGCCACCTGGGGGTCCTCGCCTGGGGCCTCCTGCTGGCCGCGGCCGCGACCTTCCCGGCCGCCCGCCTCGCCATGGCCTCCCGCCCCGCCGACGCCGCCGGCGCCCGCGAGTGACGGTCAGGCGCGGGAGCGGGTGGTGCCGCCGTTGACGTGGAGGATCTGGCCGACGAGCGTCGGAAGGCGCTCGTCGGCCAGGAACGCGACCGCCGCCGCGACCTCCTCGGGGGTCGCGATCCGGCCGAGTGGCGTCCGGGCGGCGTACCGGGCGCGGATCTCCTCGACGGACACCCCGGCGGCGGTCGCGTCCGTCTCCAGCAGCGGCGTGTCGATCGCGCCCGGCGCGACGGCGTTCACCGCGATGCCGAGCGGGGCGAGTTCGCGGCCGAGCGACTTGGCGAGCGCGACGACGCCCGCCTTGGACGCCGAGTAGGCGCTCGCCTCCGGCCATCCGACCACGCCCCACTCGGACGCGGTCAACACCATCCGGCCGCCGCCGCGCTCGACCATGCCCGGCATCACGGCCTGCGCGCACGCGAACGTCCCGCCGAGGTCGATGTCGACCGTCCGCCACCAGTCGTCGAGGTCCTCCGACCTGGTGAACGGAGCCATCTCCAGCCGACTGGCGCAGGTGACGAGGAGTGCGATCTGCCCGCCCGTGCGGCGCTCGACCTCCGCCACCATCGCGGTGACCGCCGCCGGATCGGAGACGTCGGCCGGCGCGGCGATGCCGTTCAGCTCGGCGGCGAGCCCGGCCACGTCCCGCCCGGGACGGTCGTTGAGGACGACCAGGCGGCCGTCGGCCGCGAGCCGGCGCGCCACCGCCTCGCCGAGCCCGCCGGCCGCCCCGGTGATCAGCGCGATCGTCATCAGACCACCGTCCCCGCGTTCGGGGACAGGACCTCGCCGGTGCAGAACGTGCCGTCCTCGATGAGGTAGGCGACGGCGAGCGCGACCTCCTCCGGGGAGGTCAGCCGCCCGGCCGGCACGCCCTGCAGATAGGACGGCCTGCGCCAGGGCGAGTCGTAGGGGAGCATCGGCGTGTCGGTGGGGCCGGGCGCCACCGCGTTCACCCGTACCCCGGACGGTCCGAGCTCCGCCGCCAGCGACCGGACGAACCCGAGCACCGCGCCGGTGGCCGCCGCGTAGTGCGCCTCGGCGCTCGCGCCGCCGACGGCGAGGTGAGAGGTGATCGCCACCATGCTCCCCCGGCCGCGCTCGGCCATTCCCGGCGCGAGGGCGGCGCACATGTTCACCACGCCGCCGAGGTGCACCCGCAGCATCCGCCGCCAGTCGGGCCAGGCGATGTCGGACACCGGGACGATCATGTGGTGCCCGGCCGCGTTCACCGCCGCCTCCACCGGGCCGAGCTCCCGCTCGATCCGCCGGACCGCCGCGCGCACCTGCGCGGGTTCCGCCACGTCCACGCTCACCGAGTGGTCGGTGTCCGGGGCCTGGCGCAGGTCGAGGCCCGCCGTCCGCCAGCCGCGTCCCGCCAGCTCGCGCACCATCGCGGCGCCGACGCCGCCGGCCGCCCCGGTGACCAGCGCGACCCGCCCGTCCATGAGATCACCTCGCAACGCTCCGAAAGCACCAGGCAAACCCGGCATAACCGCTGGTGACAAGCGTCATGGGGATTCCTTGGCCGAACCCACCGCGGCGCGCCCGACCTTTCGTGCACTTGCCCAAAACACGGTCACGGGCGCGGGAGGGCGCCCAGGCGGGGTGAGAGGGTGAGGATGTGACCAGCGATTCCACGCTGCCGCACCTGACCGTCCGGCAGCTCCTCGAGGTGCCGCGCTTCCGGCTGCGCCTCGTCGCCGGGCAGGACGGTCTCGACCGCCCGGTCCGCTGGGCGCACTCCACCGAGCTCCTCGACCCCGGCCCCTACCTGCACGGGCACGAGATCGTGCTGACGGTCGGCGCGTCGCTGCGGGACGGGGGCGCGTGCGCCGCGTTCGCCGGTTCGGTCAAAGCAGCCCGCGCGAGCGCCGTCGGCTACGGGATCGGCGACGTGACCGACGCCGTCCCCGAGGAGCTGCGCGACGCCTGCGACCGCGTCGGCCTCCCGCTGCTGGAGGTGCCGCGGGAGGTCCCGTTCCTCGGGTTCACCGAGTGGTTCGCCGAGCGGCTCGCGTCCGTCGGCGACGAGCGGCACGAGCGGGAGGAGACCGGGCGGCTGCTGCGCATGGTGCGCGACGGGCTCGCGTCCGCCGAGGCGCTGCGGCCCCGGATCGACGAGGCCGGGCTCGACCCCGCGTCCCTGCTGGTGATCGCGATGGACGGCGCGGTCGAGGAGGAGCTGCCCGGCGTCCTCGGCCTGGACGACCACACGGCCCTGCTCGTCACCAACGACGCGCACGCCTGGGCCGAGCCCGCCGGCGTCGGCAGCCCTGGCCCGCTGGAGCACCTGCCGGTCTCGCTCACCGAGAGCCTCACCGCCCTGGACACCGCGCGCCGCACCGGCGGGGTCGTGCACGCCGCCGACCTCGCCACCTTCCAGGCCCTCCTCGGCCGCCTCGACCAGGAGCAGCTCGCCCCGTTCGCCGAGCAGATCGCCCGTCCGCTGAGGGAGTACGACGCCGCGCACGGTACCCGCCTCACCGAGACGCTGCGCACCTTCCTGGACATGGGCGGCGCGGTCGGCGCGACGTCGCGGGCCCTGTACCTGCATCCCAACACCCTGCGCCACCGGCTGTCCCGGATCGAGTCGCTGACCGGCCGCGACCCCATGCGGTTCGAGGACCGGGTGGCGCTCGCGATCGCCGTCTGGGCGGGCCGCTGAGGGCCGTCCCCCTGGACGTCTCAGGCTGGACGAGGCGAATGTCCGAAACGCCGCATTGAAGAAACGTGTGATCAGGTTCGGCGCCGGGTGACGGTTTTTCAAGAATCACCTGGTATAGGCGGTTATGAGGGTTTGGAGGCTCCGGTCACGGGCGCCGCTCGGCCAAGTAAAATCTTGGAAAAGTGAAAGGCGAATTTTTCCGCGGTGGTCCGGCCGGTTCATCCTGGCGGCGCGGACACCGATCCGTGTCCCGCCCGTAAGAGATCGACCGGTCCTCCGGGCGGAGGGCGTTCAGCGATCGCTTTCGTCACACCTGGCGCACGCGCCACCCGGTTTTCAGGGTTTCCGCCACTCTGTGTATTCATTATCGTCCCGAATCGGTGCGTGGACAGGTCCGAATTTCACTTTTCCGGCCGCCTCTGGGGCGCGGGGTCTAGGTTTGCCGCGAGAGGTGCCCGTACCTGCTGGAAGGAGCGTCAGACATGACGGATACCACCCGGGGCCCGGGAAAGGGATCGGACACCAAGATCAACACAGAGGTGCCGCAGTCGGCGCGGATCTGGAACTACTGGCTTGGGGGGACCGACAACTACGAGGTCGACCGGCTCGCCGGCGACCACTACGTCTCGCTGTACCCGGGCATCGTGGAGATCGCCCGCGCGGGCCGCTACTTCATGGACCGGGCGATCCGGTTCCTCGCCCGCGAGCGGGGGATCCGCCAGTTCATGGACTGCGGGACCGGCCTTCCCACCGTCGACAACACCCACGAGATGGCCCGCCGCGCCGCCCCCGACGCCAAGGTCGTCTACGTCGACAACGACCCGCTCGTCCTCGCGCACGCCCGCGCCCTGATGAACGAGGGCCGCACCGCCTACATCGACTGCGACCTGCACGACCCGAAGACGATCATGGACCGGGCCTCGGAGCTGCTGGACCTGTCCCAGCCCGTCGGCCTGATGATCATCGGTGTGCTGGGGCACATCGTCGACCCCGACGAGGCCTACGGCGTCGTCCGCGGGCTGATGGACCCGCTGCCCTCCGGCAGCTACCTCATCCTGCACGACTCCACCGACGAGAACGCGCGGTTCAACGCGGCGCAGCGCGCCTACGACGAGACCGGCGCGATCCCGTTCCGGCTGCGCGACCCCGAGTTCATCCGCGGCTACTTCGACGGCCTGGAGCTGGAGGAACCGGGGCTGGTGACGAGCGGGGCGTGGCGTCCCGAAGTCGGGCCTATCGAGGGCGAGAGCCTGCCGACCAGGTGCGGGGTGGCCCGTAAACCCTGACGCGCCGTGCCGGGAACCGTCTCCGGGGTCCGGGCCGCGTGGCCGGGACGGTAAGTAACATACGGTCTTATCTCCGACGCGGAGCGTGAACTATAGTCGGAGCGGTCGTCCATGCCGTCTTCCGATGAGGAGTCCCCCTTGGCCTCCGTCACGATCACCGGCAGCAGGAAACCGCCGCCCGGGCGCAGCGCTCCGGCCGGCGCGGTCCCCGCGCAGGGCGACCCGTTCGTCCCGCGCATGCTGCTCGGCAAGCGGCTCCGCGAGCTGCGGGAGGCGGCCGGGCTGCCCCGGCCCGGGGCCGGCCTGGCGATCGGCGCGTCCGAGTCGAAGATCGCCAGGCTGGAGCTGGGCCGCACGGGCGCCAAGGCCGCCGACGTCGCCGGCCTGCTCGACCGCTACGGCGCCGACCCCGGCGAGCGCGCGACCCTGCTCGCCCTGGCCGAGCAGACCGGCGCGAGGCCCTGGTGGCACGGCGACGCCGACATCGTGCCGCGCTGGGTCCGCGACTACCTGAGCGCCGAGCAGGCGGCCAGGCTGGTCCGCACGTTCGAGGCCCAGTTCGTCCCCGGCCTGCTCCAGACCGAGGACTACACCCGCGGCCTGGTCCGCGGCCTGCGCCCCGAGTCCGACGAGGTCGAGCGGCGCGTCGAGTTCCGGATGCGGCGCCAGCGCGTCCTGCGGCGCCGGCCGCGCCCCCTCAACCTCTGGGTCGTGCTCGACGAGGGGGCGCTGTGGCGTCCCGTCTGCGCGCCCGAGACGATGCGGCTGCAGATCAGACACATCATCGAGCAGTGCAGGCGGCCGAACGTCACGATCCAGATCGCGCCCCTCGGCATCTCCGGCCAGGTGGCCGGCGACGGGTCGCTCACGCTCGTCCGGTTCCCGCAGCAGGGCCTCCAGGACATGGTCTATCTGGAGCGTCCCGACAATGCCGTCTACCCGACGCGGCGCGCCGACATCGAGCACCACTGGCACATTTTCAACACGCTGGTCACCGAGGCCGCACCGCCCGAGCAGACGCCCCGGATACTCGCGCGAATCCTCACCACCTACTGAGCCGGCCACCGCCCGTTCCGCCCGGATCGCCGCCTCCAACCCGCCAGGTAATGATCGTCCACAGGTGAATGCGCGATGACCACTGGTGATCGCTGGACTCTCCGATTCCCTGTTCCCGCCTGACCGCTTCCGGCCTATTTTCATAAAGGACGGAAAATCGGGAGGCTCGGCGCGGCCGATCGGGGACGTACGCGTCATGGGCCCCGTCGATGGCCATGTTTACCGGCCGGCCACCCGGTTAACGGGCATCGATGTACGCCCCCGCGCCGCCACCGCCCCAGGGGGAACGCCATGTCCGTCAGCGAGCGTTTGTGGAACGCCACCGAGGAACGCCGGGCGAGGACCGAACTGCAGTCCGGGGAGAACTTCCCCGTCGCCTCCCGGCTGCTGCCCGCGCGCCACCGCGCGCACCTGCTCAACGTGTACGGGTACGCCCGCCTGGTCGACGACATAGGGGACGAGGCGCCGCCGGGCGAGCGGGCCGGTCTCCTCGACCTCGTCGAGCGCGATCTCGACCGCGTCTACGCGGGGGAGCGGCCGGACCTGCCCGTGCTGCGCGACCTCGCCGCGACGATCGTCGCCCACCGCATCCCCGCCGAGCCGTTCCGCCGCCTGGTCCGGGCGAACCGCCAGGACCAGGAGGTCACCCGGTACGCGACGTTCGACGACCTCCTCGGCTACTGCGCGCTGTCCGCCGATCCGGTCGGGCACATCGTCCTGCACGTGTTCGGCGCCGCCACGCCGGACCGGCTGCGCCTGTCGGACCGGGTGTGCTCCGCGCTGCAGATCATCGAGCACTGCCAGGACGTCGGCGAGGACCACCGCAACGGGCGCGTCTACCTGCCCGCGGACGACCTGCGGCGGTTCGGGTGCACCGAGGACGACCTCACCGCCCCGGCGACCCCGACCCGGCTGCGCGGCGTCGTGGCGCTCCAGGCGAGGCGGGCGCGGCGCATGCTCGACGAGGGCGCCGGGCTCACCGGCGGGCTCCGGGGGTTCGCGCGCATCGCCGTCGCCGGATACGTCGCGGGCGGCCTCGCCGCCCTCGACGCGCTGGAGCGCGCCGCCTACGACGTCCTGCCGGGCCCGCCGCGGCCGAGGAAGGTGCGGCTGCTCGCCGAGTGGTCGCGGACCATGGGAAGGAGAAGGGCAGCTTAGATGGACGCTTCCACCGCCTACCGGCACTGCGAGAGCGTCGTGCGCTCCCAGGCGCGCAACTTCTCGTACGGGATCCGGCTGCTTCCCCCGCCCAAACGGCGGGCCCTCAGCGCCGTGTACGCGTTCGCCCGGCGGATCGACGACATCGGCGACGACCACGGCGCGCCCGCTGCGGACCGGCTCGCGAAGCTCGCCGCCGAGCGGGCGCGGCTCGCCGAGCCCACTGCCCATCCCTCCGACCCGGTGCTGGTCGCGCTGGCCGACGCCGCCCGCCGCCACGCGATCCCCCTCGACGCGTTCGGCGAGCTGATCGACGGCTGCGAGGCCGACGTGCGCGGCGAGACCTACGACACCTTCGACGACCTCCTCTGGTACTGCCGCTGCGTCGCCGGGGCCGTCGGCCGCCTGTCGCTCGGCGTGTTCGGGACGGCCGACCCCGCCGCGGCCGTGCCGCGCGCCGACGCGCTCGGCGTCGCGCTCCAGCTGACGAACATCCTCCGCGACGTCCGGGAGGACGGGGCGAACGGCCGCGTCTACCTCCCCGCCAAGGACCTCGCCCGGTTCGGGTGCACCCTGGAGCGCGACGAGGCGGGCCGGACGACCGACGACCCCGACCGGCTGGCGGGCCTCGTCCGCTTCGAGGCGGACCGGGCGGGGCGGTGGTACGCCGACGGCCTGGAGCTGCTGCCCATGCTCGACCGGCGCAGCGCCGCGTGCGCGGGCGCGATGGCGGGCATCTACCGGCACCTGCTGCGGCGCATCACGGCCGACCCGCTGACCGCGCTGGAGACGCGGACGTCCCTGCCCGCCTGGGAGAAGGCGACCGTGTCCGCCATGGCGATGGCCGGGATCCACCGGTGAGCGCCCGCGACGGCGCCCCGCCGGAGGTCGCGATCGTCGGCGGCGGGCTCGCCGGGGTCACCACCGCGCTGGCGCTCCAGGAGACGGGGGTGCGCGCGACGATCTACGAGGCGCGTCCCCGGCTCGGCGGCGCCACCCACTCGTTCTCGCGGGACGGGCTGACGGTCGACAACGGGCAGCACATCTTCCTGAAGTGCTGCTCGGCGTACCGGGGCCTGCTCGCACGGCTGGACGCCCTGGACCGCGTCCGCGTCCAGGACCGCTTCGACGTCCGCGTCCTGACCCCGGACGGCCGCGCCGGACGGCTCCGCCGTGCGGTGTCCACTGCACGGCTCCGCCGTGTGAAGGCCCCCGGCCCCCTGCACCTGCTGCCCGCGCTCGCCGGGTACCGGCTGCTCTCGCCGGCCGACCGGCTGCGGGCGGTCGGCGCGTCGCTGGCGCTCGACCGCCTCGACCTCTCCGACCCGTCGCACGAGCGGATCAGCATGGGCACCTGGCTCGCCGAGCACGGGCAGGGCCCCTGGGCGCGCGAGGCGCTCTGGGAGCTGTTCGTCACGGCCGCGCTCAACGCCCGGCTGGACGGCGCCGCGCTCGGCCCCGCCGCGTTCGTGTGCCGGACCGCGCTCCTCGGCCGCCCGGACGCCGCCGACATCGGCGTGCCGGCGGTCCCGCTCGGCGACCTGCACGGCGCGCTCCCGGCGGCCAGGATCGAGCGGGACGGCGGCCGGATCCACCTGAACGCGAAGGTGACGGCGATCGACGCCGGTCCGAAGCTCGTCGTGAACGGCGCCCCGGTCGGCGCCGACGCCGTCGTGGTCGCCGTGCCCCACCGGGCGGCGGCCGCGCTCGTCCCCGAGGAGGCGGCCCCCGGCCGGGCGCGCTGGGCCGGCCTCGGCTCCAGCCCGATCGTCAACGTCCACGTCGTCTACGACCGTCCCGTCCTGCGGGTCGACGGCGCCGACCCGCCGTTCGCCGCGGCGGTCGGCTCGCCCGTCCAGTGGGTGTTCGACCGCACCGCGGTCAGCGGCCTCACCGGCGGCGGCCAGTACCTGGCGGTCTCGGTCTCGGCGGCCGACCGCTGGATCGACACGCCCACCGCCGCGCTGCGCGCGGTCTACCTCGCCGAGATGGAGCGGCTGTTCCCGGCCGCGCGGCGCGCCCGCGTCACCGACTTCTTCGTGACGCGGGAGCGGCACGCGACGTTCCGCCAGAGCCCCGGCAGCGAGGCGCTGCGCCCCGCGTCCGCGACCCGGCTGCCGTGGCTGTTCCTCGCCGGCGCGTGGACGGACACGGGCTGGCCGGACACGATGGAGGGAGCCGTGCGCAGCGGCCTGACCGCGGCCCGGCTCGTCCGCCGCCACCTGCGCCGGACGGCCCCGGACGGGGGGAGCGGCCGATGACCGTCCCGACCTCGATCACCGGCGGGCGCGCCCTGGTCGACCAGGCCATGCGCGCGTCCGCGGAGCGGCTCGACCCGTGGACCCGCCGCGTCGTCGCCTACCACCTCGGCTGGACCGACGAGAACGGGGAGCCCGCCGCCGCGGGCGGCAAGGCGCTGCGCCCCGCGCTGGCGCTGCTGTCCGCGCGGGCCGCCGGCGCGTCCGAGGAGACGGCGCTGCCCGGCGCCGTCGCCGTCGAGTTCGTGCACGCGTTCTCGCTGCTGCACGACGACATCATGGACGGCGACCGGACCCGCCGGCACCGCCCCGCCGCCTGGACGGTGTTCGGCCCGTCCGCCGCCATCCTCGGCGGCGACGCGCTGATGGCGCTGTCGGAGAACCTGCTCCTGGACCAGCAGACGCGCGGCGCCCACTGGGCGGCGCGCGCGCTGACCGCCGCCACGCAGCGGCTCATCGCGGGCCAGGCGCTCGACATCGGGTTCGAGCAGCGCGACGACGTCGCCCTCGACGAGTGCCTGGCGATGGCGGCCGACAAGACGGGCGCCCTGCTCGCCTGCGCGTGCTCGATCGGGGCGATGCTGGCCGAGGGCCCCGCCCGGCTCGTCACCCACCTGACCGGCTTCGGCGCCGAGATGGGCCTCGCGTTCCAGCTCGTCGACGACCTGCTCGGCATCTGGGGCAGCCCGGACGCGACCGGCAAGCCCGTCCTGGCCGACCTGCGGGCGCGCAAGAAGTCGCTCCCGGTGGTGTACGCGCTGAACGCCGGGCGCCCCGAGTCGCGGCGGCTCGCCGCGCTGTACGCCGACCCCGGGCCGCCGTCCGAGGACGCCCTGCGGGAGACGGCCCGGCTCGTCGAGGCGGCGGGCGGGCGCGACTGGGCCTCCGCCGAGGCCGACCGCCGCGTCGCCGCCGCCGGGCGCCACCTCGACGAGTCCGGCATGGACGGCGCCGTGGCCGCCGAGTTCCGCGACATCGCCCTGTTCGTCACCTCCCGGGACCACTGACCCCGCCGCGCCGGCGAGAAGGGAAGCGCTGCATGACCACCACCGACGTGTCCGGACTCACCGGCGCGGCCGCCGCCGCCGTCGACGCCGCCCGCGACCGCCTGATCGGCCTCCAGTCGCCCGAGGGCTGGTGGAAGGCCGAGCTGGAGACCAACGTGACCATGGACGCCGAGGACCTGCTGCTCCGCCAGTTCCTCGGCATCCGCTCCGACGCCGACACCAAGGACGCGGCGCGCTGGATCCGCTCCCGGCAGCGCGACGACGGCACGTGGGCGAACTTCCACGGCGGCCCGGCCGACCTGTCCACCACGATCGAGGCGTACGTCGCGCTGAGGTTCGCCGGGGACCCGGTGGACGCCGCGCACATGCGCGAGGCCGCGGCCTACGTGCGGGAGGCGGGCGGCATCGAGGGCAGCCGCGTCTTCACCCGCGTCTGGCTGGCGCTGTTCGGCCAGTGGTCCTGGGACGACCTGCCGGTCATGCCGCCCGAGCTGATGTACCTTCCGAGCCGCGTCCCCCTGAACGTCTACGACTGGGCGTGCTGGGCACGGCAGACGATCGTCCCGCTGACGATCCTCGGGTCGCTGCGCCCGGTCCGGGCCCTGCCGTTCGACCTGCCCGAACTGCGCTGCGGCGTGATGCCGGCCCGGGAGGCCCGCGGCTGGGGGGCGGCGTTCAACGCCCTCGACCGCGTTCTGCACGTGTACGAGAGGCGGCCGGTGCGCCCGCTGCGCCGGGCGGCGCTGCGCCGGGCCGCCGACTGGATCGTCGCCAGGCAGGAGGCCGACGGCTGCTGGGGCGGGATCCAGCCGCCGTGGGTGTACTCGCTGATGGCGCTGCACGAGCTCGGCTACGGCCTCGACCACCCGGTCATCAGGCGCGGCCTCGACGGGCTCGAACGCTTCACGATCCGCGACGGGAAGGGACGCCGCCTTGAGGCGTGCCAGTCACCCGTCTGGGACACGGTCCTGGCCGTGAACGCGCTCGCCGACGCGGGGGTGGCCGCCGACCACCCGTCCCTGCTGCGGGCCGCCGACTGGATCGTCGGCGAGGAGGTCCGCGGGCCGGGGGACTGGGCGGTGAAGCGGCCGGACGTCCCGCCGGGCGGCTGGGCGTTCGAGTTCGACAACGACGTCTACCCCGACACCGACGACACCGCCGAGGCGATCCTGGCGCTGCGCAGGGCCGCCTTACCGGCGGCGGAGGAGCCGATCAGGAGGGCCGTCCGCTGGCTGGAGGGGATGGCCTCGCGCGACGGCGGCTTCGGAGCCTTCGACGCCGACAACACCCGCGAGCTGTGCACGAAGCTGCCCTTCTGCGACTTCGGCGCCGTCATCGACCCGCCGTCCGCCGACGTCACCGCCCCCTCCTCCGCCGCCACCGGACGAGCAGCCCGCGGCGGCGATCACCGCCGCCCCGGCGACCGCCGCTCCCACCGTCCCG
>NZ_JBEZJP010000030.1:0-35265 GCF_040653175.1 Actinomadura sp. NPDC048032 | reverse complement strand
TGCATGAAGGCCTCCTCCAGCAGGCCGGACGCGGCCACCGCGCGCCATGCGCGCGTGAACCGTGAGCCGCCCAGCCGGCCGGGAGGACCTCGCCTTTCTCATGCCGGTCGATCCGGGTCCGGGCGGCGGCACAACGGTGTGGTGGGTGCAGGTCCTGGAGGGCCGGGGATCGGCGGCCCGAGACCGTCGCGAGGGCGCCGACGCACGCAACGAATAGCGCGAATGAGATGGAAACGCGCAACGAACCGCCAGGTCAGAGCAACATCGGCGCATTGGATTGCGCGTGTCTGGTTCCTAGGCTTTTGCTGAGTCGTTTCCCCTTCGGATGTCCCTGGAGACACCTATGACCGTCATGCCGGCGATGGAGCCGACCGCCGTCCGGACCGCGCTGCGGCGGCACTACCTGATGTGCCGTCCGGACCACTTCGCCGTCACGTACGCGATCAACCCGTGGATGGACCCGGCGGCCGGGGCCGAGGCGGCGAAGGCCGTGGCGCAGTGGGAGGAACTGCGGGCGGCGTACCTCGCCCTCGGGCACGAGGTGAGCCTCATCGACCCGATCGAGGGGCTGCCCGACATGGTGTTCGCGGCCAACGGGGCCCTGGTGGTCGGCGGACGGGTGTACGGGGCGAAGTTCACGCACCCGGAGCGGTACGCGGAGGGCCCCGCGTACGCGAAGTGGATGCTGGAGAACGGCTTCTCCGAGCTGCTTGAGCCGCAGCACACGAACGAGGGCGAGGGCGACTTCCTCACGCTCGACCACGTCATCCTGGCCGGGACGGGGTTCCGCACGGAGATCGCCGCGCACCAGGAGGCGCAGGAGTTCCTCCGCCGCCCGGTGGTGACGCTCCGGCTCGTCGACCCGCGCTTCTACCACCTGGACACGGCGCTGTTCCCCCTCGGCGGCGACAACGTCGCGTACTTCCCCGGCGCGTTCTCCCCCGGCAGCCGGGCGGTGCTCAGGCGGCTGTTCCCGGACGCGATCCTCGCGAGCGAGGCGGACGCGGCGGTCCTCGGGCTCAACGCCGTCTGCGACGGGCGCAACGTCGTCATCAACGCCGAGGCGGTCGGGCTGATCGAGACGCTGCGGGAGCACGGGTACGAGCCGCTGCCGGTCGACCTGTCGGAGCTGCGCAAGGCGGGCGGCGGGCCAAAGTGCTGCACGCTGGAGCTCCGCTCCTGATCAGTGGGGAGCTCCGCTCCTGATCGGTGGGGAACCGCGTTCCTAGTCGGCCGGGGCGAGGCGGCGGCGGGCCAGGGCGCGGGTGCGCAGGACGCCCGTCACGCCGATCGCCCAGATGCCGATCTGGACGGTCCAGGCCGCCCGGAACGCTCCGGGCGTGAACTCGCCTCCGGGCGACAGGGCGTCCAGGACCACCCCGATCAGCAGGATCGTGACGAGGGAGGCGACGAAGCCGCCGACGTTGACGATGCCGGTCGCGGTGCCCTGCCGTCCCGGCGGGTTGAACGTCCGGGCGTAGTCGAAGCCGATCATCGAGCCGGGGCCGCCGGGCGCGACGCACAGCACGAGCAGGACCAGCAGCCAGGGCGGCGCGGGCGGCGGCACGGCGAGGACGGCCGCCCACGCCGCCGCGTTGAGCGCGACGATGCCGAGGACGAGCCAGGACCGGCGCAGCGGGTAGCGGGCGACGAGCCGTCCGATGAACGGTCCGGACACGACGTTGACCAGCACGAACAGCGTCAGCAGCGTGGAGGCGGTCGCGGGGCGCAGGCCCTGCCCGGACACCAGGTACGGGTAGCCCCACATCAGCGCGAAGGTGTTGGACGAGAACTGCGTGACGAAGTGCGACCAGAGGCCGAGGCGCGTGCCGGGGTGGCGGAACGCCTCGGCCAGGTTGGCGCCCGTCTCGCGCAGGGACGGGACGTCCGCGCGCCCGGGGCCGTCGCGCAGCACGGCGACGGCGAGCACCGCCATGAGGGCGCCGAGCGCGGCGGCGGAGCCGAACGCGGTGCCCCAGCCGGGGCCGTGCAGGAGGGCGACCAGGGGGATCGCGCTGAGCACCTGGCCGAGCTGGCCGAGCTGCCCGGTGAGCTGGGTCACGACCGGGACGTAGCGCCCGGGGAACCAGGTCGCGACGATGCCGAGGACGCTGATGAACGTCATGGCGTCGCCGGCGCCGACCATCACGCGGGCGGCGACGGCCGTCCCGACGCCGGTGGAGACGGCCATGAGCGCCTGGCCGCCGGCCATGAGCAGCGCGCCGCCGGCGACCATCCAGCGCGGGCCGACGCGGTCGAGCAGGAGCCCGACGGGGATCTGCAGGCCCGCGTACACGAGCAGCTGCAGGACGGTGAAGGACGCGAGGATCCCGGCGGACGCGTCGAAGCGGTGCGCCGCGTCCAGGCCGACGACGCCGAAGGACGTCCGGTGCAGTACCGCCACGGCGTAGGCGAGGACGCCGACGCTCCACAGCACCCACGCCGTGCGGGCGGGCTTCTTCCGGGCAGGGGCTTTCTGGGGAGTTTGGGCGGTCTGCACGTTTACTAAATTTATGTCACCCTTGCCGTCTCATGACCGGCGGGGCTTCGCGCGCAGGTGCATCCGCTCCCCCTGCGGCCCGAAAAGGCTGAGCACCTCGACCGGCCCGCCGTCCCCGCCGAACCAGTGCGGCAGCCGGGTGTCGAACTCGGCCGCCTCCCCCGGCTCCAGCACCATCTCGCGGCCGGCGAGGAAGAGGCGCAGGCGTCCGTTCAGCACGTACAGCCAGTCGTAGCCCTCGTGGGTCCGCGGCTCGGGCGGCGGGATCCGCTCGGGCACGACCATCTTGAACGCCTGGACGCCGCCGGGCCGCCTGGTGAGGGGGAGCACGACCATGTCGTGCATCCGCAGCGGCCGCGGCCTGATCCGCGGGTCGCCGACGGCGGGGGCGCCGACCAGCTCGTCCAGCGGGACCTGGTGGGCCTGGGCGAGCGGGAGCAGCAGCTCCAGGCTCGGCCGCCGCTTGCCCGACTCCAGCCGCGACAGCGTGCTGACCGAGATGCCGGTGGCCTCCGCGAGCGCGGCCAGCGTGACGTTGCGCTCCTGCCGCAGCCTCCTCAGCCGCGGCCCGACCCCGGCCAGGACCTCCTCGGTCGTCTCCATGCCCTCATTGCAGGATTGGCAACGAAGTTTGTCAAATCCGGAAGGTGTCGCGCACCCTCGGGGCATGACCGAACGAGACGTACTGATCATCGGTGGGGGGCCGTCCGGGCTGAGCGGCGCCCTCACCCTCGCCCGCGCCCGCCGCTCCGTCACCGTCGTCGACGCGGGCGAGCCGCGCAACGCCGGGGTCGACCACATGCACGGGTTCCTCACCCGGGACGGGATGCCGCCCGCCCGCCTGCTGGAGACCGGCCGCACCGAGGTGCGCGGCTACGGCGCCGAGATCGTCGAGGGGACGGTCGCCCGCGCCGAGAAGGGCGCCGAGGAGGGCTTCGTCCTCACCCTCGGCGACGGCACCCGGTTGCGGGGCCGCCGCCTGCTGGTCACCACCGGCGTGACCGACGTCCTGCCGGACGTCCCCGGCCTGCGGGAGCGGTGGGGCCGCGAGGCGCAGATGTGCCCCTACTGCCACGGCTGGGAGGTCCGCGACCAGAGGATCGCCGTGCTGGGGACGTCCCCGAACTCCGTCCACCAGGCGCTGCTGCTGCGCCAGTGGTCGCCCGACGTGACGTTCGTCCCCGTCGCTCCCGGCGACGCCGCGCCCCCGGCGGGCGAGGACGCGGCGCGGCTGGCCGCGCGCGGCGTCCCCGTCGCGCCGAGCGGGGTGCGGCGCGTCGTCGTCCAGGACGACCGGCTCACCGCCCTGGAACTGGCCGACGGCTCGGTGCTCGGCTGCGACGCCGTGTTCCTCGCGCCGACGTGGGTCCCCAAGGCCGGGCCGCTGACCGACCTCGGCTGCGAGACCGGCGAGGACGGCTTCGTGAAGACCGACCCGACCGGGCGGACCAGCGTGCCCGGCGTGTGGGCGGCCGGCAACGTCGTCGTCCCGGCCGGCCAGGTCGTCATGGCGGCGGCGGCCGGGGCGATGTCCGGCGCGATGATCAACGCCGACCTGGTCGAGGAGGAGGTCGCCCGGGGAGTCAGTGTCGCAAAGTCCCGGCCCACTTCGCTCGCCTAGGGGCTCGCTACGTGACCGTGCCTGGGCGAACGCGGCATCGCTTCGCGATCTGCCCGGCTCCGCTCGCCTCCGGCTTCGCTCCACCGGCCAGGTCACGCGTTCGCGCTCATGGCCGAGGCCACCTCGAAACCCGTCCTAGGCTCGGGGTGTGGGGGACGAGGAGGAGTGGCGGCGGGCGCGGGCGGAGCTGAACGCGGGCCGCGGACGGCTGGGCGAGGTCGCGGACGGGCTGTACCCGGACGTGCCGCGCGTCGCGGAGACCCCACTGCTCTGCCGCGACGACTGGATCCCCGGGGCGCCGATCCCGCTGGAGGAGATCCGGCTGGAGTGGGACGCCCGTCCCGTCCCGGCCGCGATCGCCGACCCGGCCGACGGGCTCCCGGAGGGGTACCGGACGTACGCGGAGGCCGTCGCCGCCCTCGCCCCTCCGAAGGTGTTCGAGGACCGTCCGAGCTACCGGCTGGTCGCGGCCGAGCCGCCGGTGCTCCGGCTCGGCCCCGCCCGCTACTTCGACGCCGTCAACGTGGGCGAGTCGGTCGCCCACGAACTCGCGGCCGGGGTGGACGGGCTGCCGCTGCGCGACCGCGTCGGCGACCCGTGCGACCTGTCACGCAGGGCCGCGCTGCCCGCCGTCACCACGGTCACCGTGACGACGTCCGGGCGGTACGTCCTGCACCGGCGCGACGCGGCGAAGGTGGCGCACGCCGGCGGGCTCTTCCAGGTGATGCCGGTCGGGGTGTTCCAGCCGCTCGGCGACGAGCCGCCTGATCTGTGGCAGTGCATGGTTCGCGAGTACGCCGAGGAGCTTCTCGGCGCCGACGAGGACTACGGCGACGGCTTCGTCCAGGAGGACTGGCCTTTTCACCAGGCGATGACCGCCGCGCGCGACGGGGGACGCCTCCGGGCGCACTTCCTGGGGCTCGGAGTGGACCCGTTGACGCTCGCGCTCGACCTGCTGACGGTCGTCGCCGTCGACGACGCGCTGTTCGGCGAGCTCTTCGGCGGCCTCGTCGCGGTCAACGACGAGGGCGAGGTGTCGATGGCGCCGTTCGACGGGGCCGTTCCCCGGCCGATGCAGCCGGCGGGGGCCGCCGCGCTGGGTCTGGCGCGGCGGCACCGGGCGGCCCTCGGGCTGTAGCGGCCTCATTCGCGGCAGAGCGAGCGCAGCTCGTCGAGCGCGTCCACCAGGTGGTCGATGATCTCCGAGGGGTCGGGGATGAGCTCGCGGCAGGCGACGATGCCGACGTCCACCTTCCCGTCGTAGGAGAACACGGTGATGTTCAGGCCGCCGCTGACGTCGGTGATGACCGAGATCGGATAGTAGGCGAGCACCTTCGCGCCGCACAGGTACAGCGGGAACTGCGGGCCGGGCACGTTCGAGATGACCAGGTTCACCGCGCGCAGCGACACCGCCGGCGCGGCCCGCAGCGCGAGCCGCGTGACCGCCCCGGCGAAGGGCGCCGGGAGCAGCCCGCTCATCTCCCGCACCCAGCCGCCCGACGTCCCGGTGAACCGCCGCTTGGCCAGCTCCATGTCACGCTGGACGGCGGAGTACCGGTCGGCGGGGTCGGGCAGGTGCGTGGCGAGCGGCGTGGTCATGATCGAGACCTGGTTGCCCGGCTCCGCGGCCGCGCTCGCGCCGCGCCGCAGCGACACCGGGACGGCCGCGACCAGCGGGCGCTCGGGCAGGTCGCCGCGCTTGTCGAGCCACTGCCGCAGCGCCGTCGCGCACAGCGCCATGACCACGTCGTTGACGCTGCCGCCGAGGGTCCGCCGGATCTCCTTGATGTCGGCGAGCGGCAGCTCCCCGCAGGCGACCGCCCTGCGCCGCCCGATCGGGCGGTTGAACGGCGTCGGCGGCGCGCTGATCCGCGGCGCCCTCGGCAGCTCCGGGCGGCCCAGCACGCCCTGCATCCACGACGACATGAGCCCGACGCCCGGGACGGACGCCAGGCCCGGGACCTCGTCCAGGTACGGGGCCGTGCGCACCGCCGACACCGCCGACCGCACCGGGTGCAGCGCCGTCCGCAGCAGCCCCGTGCCGAGCATGCTCGCGGTGCCGGGCGCGCGGGCCGGGACGGTCTCGTCGGCCGGGAGCTCGCGGGGCTCGGGCGTCAGGTCGAGCAGCGCGGCGAGCGTCTCGGCGGCCATCACGCCGTCGACGGCCGCGTGGTGCACCTTCACGTAGACGGCCGTCCGGCCGCCGGCGAGGCCCTGGATGAGGACCATCTCCCACAGCGGGCGGGACCGGTCGAGCGGCTGCTCGTGGAGCATCGCGACCAGGTTGGCGAGCTGGCGGTCGCTGCCGGGCTCCGGCAGCCCGAACTCGGAGATGTGCCGCTCGGGCTCGAAGTCGGGGTCGTCCTCCCAGTACGGGTTGTCCAGGCCGAGCGGCACCTGGACGAGCCGCTGCCGCAGCGGCCGGGCCGCGAGGTGCGCGCGGGCGCGGATCAGCTCGGCGACGTGCGGGACGGTGAGCCGGCCGCCGGGGCAGGTCCCGGGGTCGACGATGCCGAGCCCGGCGATGTGGGCATGGGTCGTCGCGTTCTCGGCATGGAGGAAGGTGGCGTCCACCGTGGTCAGCTGGGTCATGCTCTCTCGTCCGTCCGCTCGTCCTGGGCCGGCTTACTCTCTAGGAGTTATGCGCTGGAAGTCCGCAGGTCAATGAAGGCCGCCAGGAAGTAACAGCGACTTAACGGGACGTTTCACCCAGTTCATCGACCACTTTTCGCGGCGCTGGAGAACATTTGCCCGTGTCCCGACCTGATGTGGTCAGAAAACTTCACAACATCGATCAAGCGGGCAATCGTTCACCGGCGCCAAGATCATCCCAGTAGGCTCGTACCCCATGACGGCACGACCACTCTCGGAGATCGTCGAGGCGGGATGGGCGGCCGCGCTGGCCCCCGTCGCCGGGACGATCGCCGCCGCGGGCGACTGGCTGCGCGCCGAGGTCGCCGCCGGGCGCCGCTACCTGCCCGCCGGGAACCACATCCTCCGCGCCTTCACCCAGCCGTTCGACGACGTGCGCGTCCTCATCATGGGGCAGGACCCCTACCCGACGCCCGGCCACCCGGTCGGCCTCAGCTTCTCGGTCGCCCCGGACGTCCGGCCGCTGCCCGGCAGCCTCGTCAACATCTTCCGCGAGTACGGCGACGACCTCGGCCACCCGCAGCCGTCCAACGGCGACCTCACCCCCTGGACGCGGCAGGGCGTCTGCCTGCTCAACAGGTCGCTGACCGTCATGCCGGGCAAGCCGGGCTCGCACCGCAACAAGGGCTGGGAGGAGGTCACCGAGCAGGCCATCTGCGCCCTCGCCGCCCGGGACCGCCCCCTCGTCGCCATCCTGTGGGGCCGCGACGCCCGCAACCTCAAGCCGCTGCTCGGCCGCGTCCCCTGCGTCGAGTCGGCCCACCCGAGCCCCATGTCGGCCGACCGCGGCTTCTTCGGCTCCCGCCCCTTCTCCCGCGCCAACCAGTTGCTGGAACAGCAGGGCGCCGCCCCGGTCGACTGGAAGCTGCCGTAACCCCAGGGGCGACCCCCTGGAACCGCCGTTACGAGCCGGGCGATCCTCACGCCACGGCGCGGGTTTCCGTGCCCATGCGGCTTGGTGTCGTGTCGCTGCGGTCGCCCGGCTCGGCGGGTCGTGCGACCTCCAGGCGCCAGAGCGCCTTCCGGCCACCCGACCCGCGCCCGTGGCTGAGGCCTAGCTCATTCCTTGGGGAGCTTGCGGAGGAAGAGGGCGAACTCGCCGGCGCCCTCGGCCGCGTCCGGGGAGAGGGGGGTGAGGCGGCGCTCGCCGTGGCTCCAGTAGACGCCGGGGGCGCAGGGGTCGTCGGCGTTGGCGTGCATCTCCCGGACGACGTCGGCGAAGACGGGCAGGACCTCGCGGACGGCCGTGGAGGTGATCGGGTACAGCAGCAGCGTGCTGTGGCAGGGGACCCCGACGAGGGCGCCGTGCTCGTTCGGCCACGGGACGAACTGGTGGACCTCGCTGAGCAGCGCCGACACGTAGCGGCTGCCGGGCTTGCCGACGACGCGGACGTTGCGGCCCGGCAGGAGCGGCTGGTCGTGCACGGACACGTCGGCCAGCTCGCGGTCGTGGGTGTTCGTCATCACGTAGCCGAGCTTGTGCAGGCCGAGCAGGCCCGCGCGGGCCTTGGTGAGGGGGCCGCCGTAGCGGGGGTGCTCGATCATCACCATGGCGTCGAAGTGGTCGCCGGCGGGGACGACGACGAGGCCCTCGCGGTCGCGGGGGTCGAGCTTCGGCACGATGCGCAGGCGCAGCAGCTCCCGGACGTCGCCGAACAGCTCCATCTCACCGACGGCGAGGAACGCGCGGTCGCCGACCTCGCGGACCCACTCGTCCACCACCTTCGGCCACGCCGAGCGCGGCTCGCGGGCGCAGCGCTCCAGCACCGTCCAGCTGGAGGCGCGCGCCTCCGAACGGCCCACGGGCAGCACCACCTCGGAGGTGCCGTGATCGAACCAGGCGCTGGGCGCCAGGGCGGGCAGCACGTCGCGGATGAGCGCGTGCACGTCCGCCGCCGCGTCCAACGGTTCCATGGGGCTCATCCTCCCTCAGCATTCGGCGGATCAGTTGCACACCCACCTTCTCAGAGTTGGGCCCGGTTGTGCGATGCATCGCGATCCCCGCCTCGCACTCGCTGATCAGGAGTTGCTCAAGTACGGTGCCTACATGCGCGAACTCGTGTACCCACCGGTGATCAAGACGGCTCTCGGCGTGTTCAAGGCCCTGAACATCAGAATCCGTCTGGAGGGGACCGACCAGATCCCCAGTACCGGCGGTGCGGTGCTCGTCAGCAACCACGTCAGCTACCTGGACTTCATCTTCGCGGGCCTCGCCGCGCACCCGGCCGGCCGGCTGGTGCGGTTCATGGCGAAGAAGGAGATCTTCGACCACCGGATCGGCGGCCCGCTGATGCGCGGCATGCACCACATCCCGGTGGACCGCGACGCGGGCGCCTCCTCCTACGCGGCGGCGCTCAAGGCGCTGCGGGGCGGGGAGATCGTCGGGGTGTTCGCCGAGGCGACGATCAGCCGCTCGTTCACGGTGAAGGACATCAAGAGCGGCGCGGTGCGGATGGCGGTGGCGTCCAAGACCCCGCTCGTCCCGGTCGCGATCTGGGGCCCGCAGCGGTTGTGGACCAAGGGCCGCAAGCGCCGGCTGTTCCAGCGCAACGTGCCGGTGACGATCATCGTCGGCGAGCCCATGCACCCCAAGCGCGGCGACGACTACGAGCAGGTCACCCGGGATCTGCACGCCCGGATGGCGGAGCTGCTGGAGAAGGCGCAGCGCGAGTACCCCGACGTCCCGCGCTCGGACGAGACGTGGTGGCAGCCCGCCTACCTCGGCGGCACGGCGCCGACGCCGGAGGAGGCCGAGAAGCTCGACCTGGAGGAGGCCGAGGCGCGCAAGGCCGCCCACGCGGAGCGCGAGGCCCGGGAGGGCGGCGGCTCCTGACCCGCCCCGGCCCCGACGAGCGGGCCCGACCGCGGTGCGCGGCGCGTCCGGCTAAATCGGTGGACGCGGTGCGCCGCGGGGCGTGATCATCGATGTCATGACCATGTCGCAGGAGAAACCGCAGGAGGTCCTGCATCTGATCGAGCCCCGGGAAGGCGCCGAAGCGCCGGAGCCCGCGCTGCCCGTGGTCTTCAACCTGTCCGACAACAACTCCCCCGCCGACGTGATGGACGTGCTGTCGCTGCGCCCCTTCGCGTCCGGGGAGCAGCCCTGGTCGCGGTCGACGCGGCTGGAGAACGTCCGGACGGAGGCGCCGCTGCGCCCGGACGGCGCCAGGCTCGTGCGGGTCGCGCACGAGAAGGGCAAGGAGTCGGTGCTCGCCGAGGGCGACGGCTGGACGCTGCTGAGCAACCGGTGGAAGAGCGGCATCGCCTACGTCGCGGTGTCCGCGGTGACCGACGAGCTCGCCGAGACCGTGCTCGCGGCGTCGGTGAAGGACGCGACCGAGCCGCCGAAGGTGGACGAGACCAGCGTCGAGATGGGCTTCTGGCACATGGGGGCGCACGGCCCCGTCCGCAGCGAGCGCGCCATCACCGCCGACTCGTGGGACGACATCCGGCGCAACTACACCGCGCCGGTCGCCGACGCGCTCGACGCGGTGATGAAGCTCACCCGCGAGGAGGTCTCCGGACGGCTGCTGCTCCTGCACGGGCCGCCCGGCACCGGCAAGACCACCGCGCTGCGCGCCCTCGCGCGCTCCTGGAACGACTGGTGCCAGTCCGACTGCGTCCTCGACCCCGAGGCGCTGTTCGGCACGCCCAGCTACCTGATGGAGGTCGCGGTCGGCGACGACGAGGACGAGAACCGCCGCTGGCGGCTGCTCATCCTGGAGGACTGCGACGAGCTGATCCGCGGAGAGGCCAAGCAGTCGACGGGCCAGGGCCTGTCGCGGCTGCTGAACCTCACCGACGGGATGCTCGGCCAGGGCCGGGACGTGCTGGTGGCCATCACCACCAACGAGGACCTCGCCATGCTGCACCCGGCGGTGGTCCGTCCCGGCCGCTGCCTCGCCCAGATCGAGGTGGGCCGGCTCACCCGCGCGGAGTCGCTCGCCTGGCTGGACGGCACGGACGTGCCCGGCGCGGAGATCGGCGCCGACGGCGCGACGCTCGCCGAGCTGGCCGCGCTGCGCAAGGGCGAGAAGCGTCCCGAGGGTCAGGACGCCCCCGCCACCGCGACCGGCTTCTACCTCTAGGGCGTCTCCTTTCTAGGCGGCCTTCCGCAGGGCCTGCTCGATGTCGGCCCAGAGGTCGTCCGGGTGTTCGAGGCCGACGGCGAGGCGCACCGTTCCCTCGCCGATGCCGGCGGCGGCGAGGGCCGCGGCGTCCAGCTGCCGGTGGGACGTGCTGGCCGGGTGCATGACCAGGGTCGCGATGTCGCCGAGCGACGGGCCGAGCGAGACCAGCTCGACGGCCTCGGAGAAGGTCCGGCCCGCGTCCCGGCCGCCGGCCAGCTCGAACGCGAGGACGCCGCCGGCGCCGTCCGGCAGCAGCCGCCGGGCGATCTCGTGCTGCGGGTGGTCCTCAAGCCCCGGGTAGTGGACGCGGGCGACCGACGGGTGACCGGCCAGGCGCCGGGCGATGTCGAGGGCGGACTCGCTCTGCCGGGCCACGCGCAGCGGCATCGTGGCGAGGCCCCGGACGGTCAGCCAGGCGGCGAACGGGTCGGGGGTGGAGCCCAGCTCGACGGCGTGCTCCCAGACCCGCCGGTGGACGGCCGGGTCGGCGAAGACGGCGGCGCCGCCGATGGTGTCGCCGTGGCCGCCGAGGTACTTCGTCGTGGAGTGGACGACGATGCCGGCCCCGTGCTCGATGGGCCTGCACAGGAGCGGGACGAAGGTGTTGTCGACGACGGTCAGCACGCCCGTCCCGCGGACGACCCCGGTGAGCGCGGGCAGGTCCGTCACGTGGGTGGTGGGGTTGGCGACGGTCTCCAGGTAGAGGATCCTCGTCGTGTCGCGGAGCGCGTCCCGCACCTCGGCCGGGTCGTCGCCGGAGACGAACGTGACCTCCACGCCCCACCGCGCGGCGAGGTCCTGGAGAAGCGCGTGGGTTCCGCCGTAGAGGGCGGCCTGCGCGACGACGTGGTCACCGCTGCGGAGCAGGCCCGTCAGCACCGCGTTGACCGCGCCCATGCCCGACCCGGTGGCGAGCGTGCCGGCCCCGCCTTCGAGTTCGGTGAGCGACTGCTCCAGGGCGCGGACGGTCGGGTTGGCCATCCGGGCGTAGAAGAACGCCTGGTCGGGGCCCTGGAACGCGGCGGCCAGCGCGTCGGAGGCGTCGAAGGAGAACAGGTGGCCCTGGTAGATGGGGACGCCGAGCGGGCGGCTGCCCTCGGGCACGATCACGGGCGGGTGCACGGCTCGGGTCTGCGGGTGATGTGCGGTCATGCTCCCAGCGTGCGGCGGGATCGGCGCGGCGGAAACGGCCAATCGCGACCAGTGGCCCGGTGCGCCCCCTTGCTCATGCTCGTGCTCGCACCGCGCCGGACCACCGGCCCGGCCGAAGGCGCCGCGTCCCCGGCCGGCCGGTACCGTCTCGCCGCCGGCCCGCCCACCCCGCAGGGGCGAACCGGCGGTCGAGGCCGTCCGGCCGGGGAATGAAGCGGCGTCCTCGACCGGAGACTCGATCATCGCCCGCGCGGGGGCCCGCCCGCCATCCGGGAGATCACTGGCATTCGGCGGGGTTTGTACGTACCGCCTCCCCCGCGCACTACGGGGTCGCCCGGGCGAACAACCTCCGGTACACGCTCCGCAGACCGTGGAGATCACTGACGGGCTCGGCGAACGGGAGCCGCACGTCGAACGAGGACGGCGCGTCCGGCGGCGGCGCCGGGCAGCGCAGCCACATGCCGTACCGGTCGAGCCCGAGCGGCCGGACGGGTCTGGGCGGGACCGACTCCGGCAGCAGCCGCGGCAGTTCGGCGCGGTGAGCGGAGTCCAGGTGCGTCAGGATGCCCGCCTCGACGGCGACGAACGGGTCGGGCGCGGCGGCGGCGTACTCCTCCGGCTCCAGGATGGCGCTCCCCCAGGCGTCGTCGATCTCCACCTGGGCGACGTCGAGGGCGAGGACCGTCCATTCGCGGCCGTCCCGCCCGGCGCCGAGGTCGAGCAGTTCGGGACGCGGGTGCGCGTGGGAGAGGCGCAGCGCGGCGGCGCGCAGCTCTCCGTCCGGCACCTCGCCCAGCCAGCCGTGCAGCCAGGCCCGGCCGCGGACGCGGTCCGGCAGCGGCACCGGCGCGACGTCGCTGATCCGCAGCGTGGCGGGCACGTCGTCCTCGCCGGCCAGGGCCGCGGCGATGGGCGCGTCCGCCCGGACGAGCAGCAGCGGCCGGCCGTCCCGGTCGGTCGTGTGCGCCGGGACGGGGGCGTGGGGCACGCCCGGCGCGACGAGCACGCCGTCCGCGACGCCGTAGGCGAGGGTCCGCGCGCGCTCCGCCGCCGTGGGGCCCTGGATGGTGTGCGTGGCCTGCGTGGTCTCCGCTCGCGGCACCGTGCCTCCTTGACGTCTCAGGTTAGGCTTACCTAACTTAGGATTACCTAACCATCAAGGAGCGTGATGAACAACCCCCGTCCCAAGGTGCGGCTCTCCCGGGCCCTCGGCATCCCTCTGACGCCGAAGAGCGTGAAGTACTTCGAGGCGCGCCCCTACCCGCCCGGCGTGCACGGCCGCGCCCGCAAGCAGGAGAGCGACTACAAGGTCCGGCTGCGCGAGAAGCAGCGGCTCCGCGCGCAGTACAACATCCGCGAGGCGCAGCTCCGCAACGCCTTCGACAAGGCCGCCCGGACGGGCGGCAAGACCGGCGAGGCCCTGCTCGTCGACCTCGAACGCCGGCTGGACGCGCTCGTCCTGCGCGCCGGCTTCGCCCGGACGATCTACCAGGCCCGCCAGTTCGTCGTGCACCGCCACGTGCTGGTGAACGGCCGGCGCGTGGACCGCCCGTCCTACCGGCTGCGGCCCGGCGACGTCATCACGGTGGCCGAGCGGAGCCGCGCGATGGTCCCGTTCCAGGTCGCGGCGGCCGGCGGTCACGCCGCCGAGGTCCCGCCCTACCTGGAGGTCCGGCACGACGCCCTCGCCGCCCGGCTCGCCCGGCTGCCGGAGCGCGCCGAGATCCCGATCCTCTGCGACGAGCAGCTCGTCGTCGAGCACTACTCCCGCTAGCGGATGCTCGGCGCCGTGCTAGCGCAGGTCGCCGAGTTCCTCGCGGGCGGTGGTGCGCAGGACGCGCAGCGCGTCCACGAGGACGCGGCGCTGCTCCTCGGTGAGAGGGCCCGCGAAGTGCGCGCGGAGCGTCTCGGCGTGCACCCGCAGGGCCTCGTCCAGCTTCGCCCGGCCGGCCGGGGTCAGCGCCACGTTCTGGCGGCGCCGGTCGTCCGGGGCCGGCTCCCGGCGGACGAGCCCGGCCTCCTCCATCCGGTCGACGATGCGGGTCATGCCGCCGCTGGTCAGGATCAGCTCGCCGGCCAGCCCGCCCATCGACACCGCGCAGTCGCCGCCCTCGCCGGACAGCCTCAGCAGCACCTCGAAGACCGCGTGCCGGATGCCGCAGCGGCGCTCCAGCTCCCGGCCGGCGATCCGCTCCAGCACCGACGCCGCGCCCAGCAGCGCGCCGAACTCGTGCACCAGCGCGTCCGGGACGGCCGTGCCCTGCCCGTCCTGCTCCGTCACGATCGCCATGATGCCCCCGTCTCCGTCCGGCCGCCCGCCGGCCGCGCGGCACCGTCGCCCGCATAACGCGCGAGCGCCCCGCACGGCTTCCGTGCCGGGGCGCTCGCTCGGGCCTCGCGGGCTCAGTTCTTCGGCTTGCCGCTCTTCTCCGCCGCGGGCGACTTCGACGCGCCCCCGCCCGGAACGGCCGGCAGCTGGTTCTGCTGGTTCTGGTTCTGGTCGTTGACGCCCGACGCGTACTGCTTGGTGACCTTCCACTTCCCGTCGATCTTGGCCAGGGCGAGGCGGAGCAGCGTCGCCGGGGCCGCGGTCGCGCCGTCCTTGGTCCGGACGTCGATGTCGACCATGACGACGGCCGTGGCGAACCTGCCGTCCACGCTGCCCACGAAGACCTGGTTCGTCTTGGACGTCAGCGACAGCTCGGGGTTGCTCTTGAACGTCTCGCCGAGGCTGGGCAGCGTGGTGTTCTTGAAGCTTTCCAGCAGGTCGCCGCCCATGAGCTTCTGGGCCTTGTCCATCTGCGTCTGGTAGTTCTGCGCGTTGTAGTTGAGCGCGACGTCGCCGTAGTCGGACGCCACCTCGCTCACCGCGTCCCGCTCGTCCTGCTTCGACGACAGGGAGCTCGCGCTCGTCCACTGCCAGATCGCCAGGCTCGCCAGCAGCGCGACCAGGACGACCACCACGACCGCCTGCACCATGCCGAGACCGAAGACGCCCGGCCGGTCCGAAGAGGTCGCCGAGGCGCTCGGACGTGCCGGGGCCTTCTTCGGCGTCTCCTCCTCCTCCTCCTCGACCTCGTCCTCCGGCGGTTCGAGGCGGGTCGGGCGCGGCTTGGGCCTGGCGGCGGGCTTGGCGGGGGCCTTGGCCGCGGGCTTCGCCGCCGGCCTGGCCGGACGGGCCGGAGCCTCGTCCGGGGCCTCCTCGTCCTCGGCGTCGAGCGCCTCCAGAACCTCGTCGAGGTCCTCGTCGTCGATGACCTCGATGACCCGCACCCGGCGCTTGCGCCTGGCGGCGGGCCGGGCGGGCCGCTCGGCGGCCTCCGGCTCCGCGGCCTCGGCCGTCTCGGGCGCCGCCTCCTCGGCCGGGACCGCCTCGACCTCGTCGGACCCGCCCTTGGTGGTCTTGGCTGTCACTTCGGATACTCCTCGGGTTGGGGTCAGTCCTTGCCCCGACGCAGTCGGGAAAGGCGGGACACCACGGGCACCGAGCCCATCATGACCCTGATCAGCACCAGAAGGGCGATGATCGGGGGAACGTACACCAGCCAGATCGGCGGTCCGCCGGGAGAGTCGCTCTCGTTCGCGGCCTTCCTGGCCTGCACGTTCCGCTGGAGGGCGGGATCGTGGGTGGGGATCGTCTCGCCCGGGTTCTTCGCCTTGTAGGGCTTCTGCTTGGTCACCGCCGGGGTGCGGCCGCCGGGGCAGGTCGGAATCCGGTTCACCGCCGGCTGCGCGCGCGGGTACTTGTACTCCAGCGTGGCGAGCCTCTTCAGCGTGACCTGGAAGACGACGTTCAGGACCGGCTGGCCCTGGTCCCTCCCGATCACGTTGTCCAGGACGACCTTGAGCTGCGGCGCCACCGCGAGCGTCTTGCGCAGGTCGTCGAGGTAGTCGGGGTCGTAGCTCCCGATGCCGAGGTTGCCGAGCATGTCCACGGCGCAGCCGAAGTCGGGGCCGGTCTGGTCGAGCAGGTCGTTGACGGTGGCGAGCAGGCCGGGGCCGCGGTCGCGCAGCTCGGCGATCTGCCCGCGCACCTGGCTGAGCGCGGCCATGAGCGCGGCCAGGTTGTCGATCCCGGCGCCGAGCGAACCGCGGTTCTGGTTCAGCACGTGGGTGATGCGGCCGAGGTCGTTGGTCAGCCCGTCCAGCAGCTCGGTGTTCTGCGCGAACGTCTGGGTGAGGTCGTCGCTCCCGTTGACGATCTGGCGGAGCGAGCCCTCGCGCCCGGCCCATCCGGCGGCCAGCTCCTGGGTGAGCACCTTGGCGTCGTCGGGGTCGATCGCCTTCAAGGTGTCGATGACGGCGCCGAACAGGTCGCCGTACTTCGGCGGGACCTTCGTCTGCGACACCGGGATGACGGTGCCGGGCTTCATCGGCGGGGCGCCGGACCTGCCCGGCCCCGGCGTCAGCTCGACCACCGGCTCGCCCACCGCGGACTTGCGCGCCGCGGCGGCGGTGACCCCCTGCGGGATCTTGACGCCGCGCTCCATGTCCAGCCGGACGACGACCTTGTCCTTCTCCAGCCGCACCGAGTCGATCTTGCCGACCCGCAGGCCGAGGTAGTCGACCTCGAAGTTCGGGTGCAGGCCCGGAGACGACTCGAACTCCACGGTGATGTGGTACGGCCGGTCGATGAAGTCGAAGCGGACGACGTTGTTGAACGCCCACACGACCATCACCGCGGCGAGCACGCCGAACGCCGCCAGGTTGATCGTCAGCCGTCTGTTCATCCGCGCGGCTCCAGGATCTTGTCGAGGTCCGGAAGGGCGCCCTGGAGCTGCTTGGGGATCTCCGGCGTCCCGGCCTTCTTCTTCTTGGGGCTCTGGCCGAGGCCCGGGAAGATCGGCGTCCCGTCCGGCCAGACGATCCGCAGCAGCGGGTACAGCAGCAGCTGGCCGTCGTAGGTGGCCCGGGGCAGCTTGTCGGTGAACTGGACCAGGCCGTCCACCAGCGCCGTGAGCCGCCTGCGGTTGCTGCCGAGCTGCTGCAGGACGGGGTCGAGGTCGCGCAGCAGCGAGCGGAACCGCTGGATCCGCCCCTCCAGCACCTTGTCGTTCAGCTCGTGGGCCGTCTTGGTGAGCTTGTCGACCATCTCGATGATCTTGTACTTGTCCTTGTTCAGCAGCCGCGTGGTGCGTTCGAGCTGCGCGGGCGTCTCGTTCAGGGCGTCGCTGCCCCGGGCGAGGGACCGGCCGAGCCGGGCGAACCGGTCGACCGACTCGCCGAGCTCGCGGCGCTGCTCGGCGAACATCCCCAGCAGCGCGTTCACCTGCGCGATCGTCTTGTTGAGCTTCTGCCCGTTGCCGTCCAGGGCGGTGGCGCCCGCGTTCACGACCGTCGCGACGTCGTTCCCGGCCAGGGCCTGGACCAGCGGCCCGGCCTGCCCGACGACCTGCTCGAACGCCGGCTGGACGCTGGTGTCGGTGATCGCCGCGCCGGTGGCGAGGAACGGGCCGCGGTCCATGCTCGCGCCGGGCGGCATCTGCAGGTCCACGTAGTTCTCGCCGAGCAGCGAGGTCACCTTGATCTCGGCGCGGGTGCCTCGCGGGATCCTGACGTCGTCCTCGATGGCCAGCGTCGCCTTCGCCCGGTAGCCGGCGAGCTCGACCTTCGTGACGGTGCCGATCGTGATGTCGGACATCTTCACGCTGTGCCCGGCGACGAGGCCCTGCGCGTCGTCGAACGTGGCGGTCAGCGTCAGGCCGCCCTTCGGCGCGCCCGCCGTCTTGTAGGAGCAGCCGGAGACGGCGAGGGCCGCGACCGCGACGAGCACCAGCAGCAGCCGGCCGGTGAGGAGGGGCCTGCCCATCAGTTGCCTCCGTTCTGCCAGGGACAGTTGGAGTTGGGTGCGGGCAGCGGGCAGTCGACGTCGTCGGAGTTCATCAGGCCCTTGAGCCAGGTCCGCAGGAACGCGTCCGTGGCGAACCGGATCTGCAGCGACTTGTTCTTCGGGTTGTAGCCGCCGATGAGCGCGTCGCTGATGCCGGGCAGCACGCGGATGAGCTGCGCCAGCTCCCTGGCGTTGCCCTTGAGGATCAGGGCCGTCCGGGTGAGGACCGCCAGGTCGTAGGGCAGGTTCCCCTTGTACTTGCGCAGCAGCTTGTCGCCGTTCTTCGCCAGCTCAAGGATGCCGCTGATCAGCTGCTGGAGCTCGCCGCGCTCGGAGCTCAGCACCTGGCTCGCGGTGCCGAAGTCGCGGATCATCGTGCCGAGGATCTGCTCGCGCCCGCGCACCACCCCGGCCAGCCGGCTGAGGTTCTGCGCGACCTCGATGAGCTCCTTGTCCTGCCCGGCGACGTTCTCGACGAGGCGGGCGCTCTGCTCCAGGGTCGCGTTGAACTCCTTGCCGTTGCCCCTCACCGTGTCGGCGGCCGTGCCGAGGGCGGTCTGCATCTTGGTCGGGTCGAGCGCGTTGGCCAGGTTGGTGAACGAGCTGAGCGCGTCGTCCACCTCGACGGGCACGTGCGTGCGCTCGATCGGGATGACGTCCGCGGTCTCCTTGGCCTCCCCCGGCTTCCACGCCGGGTGCAGGACGAGGTTGCGCTCGCCGATCAGGTTCAGCGGGACGATCGAGGCCTGCACGCCCTTCGGCAGCGGGACGTCCCGGCGCAGATGGAACGTGACCTTCACCCGGTCGCCCTGGTTCTCGACCTTGTCGACGAGCCCCACGTCGGCGCCCATCACCTTGACCTTCGACTCCTTGTAGAAGGAGCGGGCCTTCGGGACGTAGACGACCATCGTGCGCTCGCCGCCCGCGGACGGGGCGAGCGAGCAGCCGCCGAGCGAGGCGGTCAGGGCGAGGCCGAGCGCGACGGCCACGCCGCGCAGCCGGCCGCGCCCGGGGACGGGGCCGGGGCCTTCGGGGGGCCGGCCCCCCGTGCCGTCGCCGCTCATCAGTTGCCTCCCTGCGGTCGCCGCGTGGAGATCGGACCGGCCGGCTGCAGCGGGCCGAGCCCGGTGAGCAGGCCCTCGATGTACCGGCCGTTGCCCTTGAGGTTGGCGACCTGCTGGAACGTCGGGCCGAGCAGCGAGAAGTCGGTGTTCAGCGCGTCCATGTTGGGCGCGAGCCGGGTCGTCAGCAGGTGCAGGTTGTCCAGCAGGGTGTCGAGCTCCTTCTGGTTCCTGGAGATCACGTTGGACAGCGTCCGGACGGTCCGGCTGCCCTGCCCGATCGCCGCGGCCAGCTCGTTGCGGCGCCGGACGAGCGACTGGAGCAGCACCTGGCTGGCGTCGATGATCTGGCGCAGCTCCTGGTCCTTGCTCGCCAGCGTCCCGGTGATCGTCTTGCTGTTCTCGATCAGCCGCTGGATCTCCGGATAGGAGTCGTTCAGCGTCCGGGACAGCTCCTGGATGTTGGTCAGGATGCGGCCCAGCTTCACCGCCCCCGGCGACTTGATCTTGTTGATCTCGGTGAGCAGCTTGTCGACGCTGCGCTGGTCGAGTCTGCCGACGATGTTCTGCGCGCCCTCCAGGGCCTCCGGCACGGTGAACGGGACGCTGGTGCGCGACAGCGGGATCCGCCGCCGCGACTCCGGCACGTCGGCCAGGTAGGGCTTGGAGACCGGGCCGGACAGCCGCAGGTACCGCCCGCCGAGCAGCGTCGTCGTCTGGATGTCGGCGCGGGTCTTCGGGCCGAGGTCGATGCCGGCGTTCACGTGCCAGGAGACGATGACCCTGCCGTGGGCGAAGTCGGGCTCCACGGAGGTGATCCGGCCGGACTTCACCCCGGCGACCCGCACGTCCTGTCCCTTCTTCAGCCCGGCGGTGTCGCTGAACTCGCCGCTCATCGTGTAGCCGCGGTCGAGCAGGTGCAGCTGGCCGAGGGCGAACGCGAACACGCAGCCCGCGCCGAGCGCGGTCAGGGTGACGATCGCGACGATCTTGTGGTTGACGTCGCGGAGCGACTTCAGCGCCATCAGCCGCCACCCCCCATCAGCATCTTCCTGAGCTTGGTGAGGTCGTCCTTGCTGGGCTGCCCCGCGCCGGGCGATCTCGGCAGCTCCATCGGGAACGGGCAGGGGCCCTGCACGACGTTCAGGCAGAGCGCGTTGGTGCGCAGGTAGTGGCCGCCGTTCGCCGACGCGAACAGCTGCCGGAGGGTCAGCGGGAGCTGCTGCACCATCTTCTCCAGCTGGTCGACGTTCAGCCGGAACGTCTCGCTGAACCTGCCGAGGTTGGCGATGATGCGGGCGAGCTGCGCGTCGTTGCCGCCGAGCACCTGGTTGAGGTTGGTGGTGACGCCCGCGACCTCCACGACCGCGCTCTCCAGCAGCTTGCGGTTGTTCGCGAAGACCCGGGTCAGCGACTCCAGGTTGTCGGCGCTGGCGGCGATCTGCCGGTCCCGGGTGGCGATGGCGTCGCTCACCGTCTCGTAGTCGTCGATCATCCCCTTGATCGTCTTCTTCCGGGCCGCGAACGTCTGCAGCAGCAGGTCCAGGTTGTCGGTCAGCAGCGAGATGTTCTGCTCGTTGCCGTCCAGCGCCTGGGAGAAGGCGAACAGGATCTTGTTGAGCTGGTTCGGGTCCAGGTTGCGGGTGAGCGGGCCGAGGCTGTTGACGATGGCGCCGAGATCCACCACCGACCTGGTGTGCGGGACGCGGTCGCCGTCGCCCAGCCTGCCCCGCTCCTTCCCGGGCTCCAGGTAGACGACCCGCTGCCCCATCACGTTCCGCCAGCGGATCGCGGCGGTGGAGTCGGAGGGCAGCCGGACCTCCTTGTCGACGGCCATCTTCACCACGGCCTTGCCGCGCACCACCTTGATGCTCTCGACCTGGCCGACGGGCGTGCCCGCCACCTTCACGGCGTCGCCCTCCAGCAGGCCGGTGACGTCGTCGAACGTGGCGGACAGGCGGTAGCGGGACGTGAAGCTCGTGCCGAGGATCTGCTGGCCGATGTAGAACGTGAGCAGCCCGGTCAGCGCCACGAACACCGTGAACTTCAGGATCGTGGTGTACTCCGGCCCGCGCGCGGTCTTGCCGCGCAGCCGCGGGCTCACGGCCGCGTCCCCGTCGCCGTGCGGCGCTGCCCGCCCTGGTTGCCGCCCGCGCCGGGGAGCGGCACGTCGAACGCGGTCGTCTTGGGCTTGACCGGGCAGACGTCGATGAGGATCTGGCAGATGTCCAGCGGGAGGTCGTCGCGCGCCTGGGCGATCAGGGTGCCCTCCGGGCCGGGGATGCGGATGATCTGCGCCAGCAGGCCGAAGAACCCGGTCAGGCTGTCGAGCAGGACCGGGACGTTGCGGCGCTGCCCGTTGAACACGCGCACGACCTCGCCGCCCGAGTCGATGATCTTGCCGATGTTGCGGCCGTGCTGCTCCAGGTTCGTGCCGACCGTCTGGCCGAGCCGCGCCGACTCGTCCAGCAGCTGGGTGACCTTGTCGGGCCGCTCGTTGACGACCTGGGAGAGCCGGTTGAAGTCCCCGGCGAACCGGGTCAGGGTGTCGCCGCGCGACTCGAACGTCCCGGACAGGCCGTTGATGTCGCTCAGCAGCGACTGGATGGCGGCCCGGTCCTTGTAGGTCGCGTCGACGACGATCGCGCCGTTGTCGATCGTGCGGCGCAGCGCCGGGCCCTGCCCGGCGAGCCCGGCGCCGAAGGTCTGCAGGATCGTCGCCACGTCGTCGGGGTTGATCGCCCGGGTGAGCCGGTAGGTGGGCCAGGCCGTGTCCGACAGCTCCTGCGGGTCGTTGGTCTTCGCGATGCGCCCGCCGTCCCTGAGGTAGGGGCCGGTGAGCTCGTGCGCGCCGAGGTCGAGGGCGAGGTCCTTCGGGCCGAACACCGAGACCGGCTCGACCGTCGCGACCGCCGTGTCGGCCACCTTGACGCCCTTGTCGACCCGGAGCCGGACGGTGACCCTGCCGTTGCGGTCGAGCTTGACGGCCTCGACGGCCCCGACGGCGATCCCGCGGACCTTCACGTCGGACTTGCCGGGGTCGAGCCCCTGCCCGGCGCGGCCGAACGTCGCGTCGTAGTAGGTGGAGCCCGCGTGGGACGGCGTGGAGCCGACCGCGACGAACGCCGCGGCCGCCGCGATGACGCCCGCCCCGACCAGCCCGAAGACCGTCCGGGAGCGGCTCGACATTGATTCGTCGCTCATCCGGTCAGCCTCACCGTGCTGCCGTGGCCCCAGAAGATGTACGACAGGACCAGGTTCATCAGGATCATCAGGATGGTCGACTCCCGGATGGCGCGGCCGGCGGCGACGCCGACGCCGACCGGGCCGCCCGCCGCGTAGTAGCCGCGGTAGCAGTGGATGAACATGATGATGAAGGCGAACACCGCGACCTTGATGACGCTGTAGAACACGTCGATCGGCGGAAGGTAGAGGTGGAAGTAGTAGTCGTAGATGCCGGGCGACAGGCCGAAGTACTGGATCGTGATGAACCTCGTGGCGAAGAACGCCATGAACAGCGAGACCAGGTACAGCGGCACCAGCGCGATGACGCCCGCGGCGACCCTGGTGCACACCAGGTAGGCCAGCGAGTTGATGCCCATGACCTCCAGCGCGTCGATCTCCTCCGAGATCCGCATCGCGCCGATCTCGGCGGTGAACCCGGTGCCGACCTGGGCGACCAGCGCGACGCCCGCGATGATCGGGGTGACCTCGCGGACGTTGGAGTAGCTCGCGACCAGGCCGGTGAACGCCTCGGCGCCGATGCGCTCCAGCCCGGGGTAGCCCTGGAGGCCGACCATGGCGCCGGTGGCGAGCGACATCGTCGCGATCACGAAGATCATGCCGCCGCCGATGACGAGCGCGCCCACGCCGACGGTGATGTCGCTGACCTGCTTGGCGAGGGTCTTGCCGTACTTGCGCCGGATGATGATGTCGAACAGCAGGTGGTACAGGACCCGGCCGAGGAACACCGGCAGGTCGGCCGACGCGGCGAGGCCGGCGGTGCGGCCCCTGACGGCGCGGCCCAGCTTGCGGACGGGGGATATGGCGACCATCAGAACCTCGGGGGGAAGAGGACCTGGTAGATCATGGTGAGGATGTAGTTCGTCGCGAACACCACGATCGAGGTGACGACCACGGCCCGGTTCACCGCGCGGCCGACGCCGACGGGGCCGTAGTCGCAGTTCATGCCCATGTAGCAGGCGACCGCGGCGGCGATGAATCCGAACACCCACGCCTTGAACAGCGTGATCATCAGGTCCGAGAACTGCAGCAGGGTGGTGGCGCCGTCGAAGAACGCGCCGGGGCTGACGCCCTGCTGGATGACGTTGAAGTAGTACCCGCCGATGACGCCCGCGAGGATCACCACCGAGCAGAGCAGTCCGGACACCGTGCTCGCCGCCCACAGCCTGGGGGTGACCAGGCGGTGGATCGGGTTGATGCCCATGACCTCCATCGCCGCGAGTTCGTCGCGGATGTTGCGGGCCCCCATGTCGGAGGTGATGGCCGATCCGCCCACGCCGGAGACCAGCAGGGCCGCGGCCAGCGGCGCCACCTGCTGGATCATCGCCGCGGTGAGCAGCGCGCCGGTGCCCGACTGCGCGCCGAGCTGCCGGGCGATGTCGCCCACCTGGAGCGAGATGGTCGCGCCGAGCGGCACGGCGATGAGCATGACCGGCACGCTCGTGACGCGTGCGAGGAACCAGCACTGTTCGACGAATTCGCCCCACCACTGGCGCAGGTCCCAGGTGCGGCGCAGCCCCTCCAGGAGGGTCACGCACAGCAGTCCGGTCTCGTCGAGTGCTCTCCCGACGCGTCTGCGTGCCAGGTCCGGGGCCTTGGTCAGGCTCAGGGCCATCAGCCGGTGCCCTCCCCCGGGGCGGGGTTGAGAAGGGTCACTCCAGCCTCCTTCGTGCTCGGACGTCGGCGCCCATCCGAAACACCGGATCCTGCCGGTACCGCGGGGGCGCCCTCGTCATGCTCGTTCGCGCGCCACAGCGGTCTCGGCCGAGACCGGTACCACAGGCGACTCCGCGCACCCTCCAGAGCACACGGGCTCCGCCTGTGATTTGAGGCACTCTATTGGAAGAAGGTCTAAGAAGCGAGTACTTACATCTGGTTTTGTCCGAAGCTACGATCAGCCGGTGCAGACCGAGGCGCGACGAGGCGTAGAAGACGAGATGGACGACGGCGTGGACCCGCTGGTCATGGGCGTGCGCGACCGCTGGGAAGGCCAGGGGCTGCTCGGCGATCCGTGGCCGTTCCTGGCGATCTGTTCGGTCGGGCGGCTCAACCAGCTGCTCAAGAAGGCCCTGGACGTGGAGCTGAAGCGGCTGGACCTCACCCGGACCGGCTACTTCCTGCTGACCACGCTCGCGCTCACCGTCCACGGGCGGGCCCGGCTGAGCGCGCTCGGCCGGATCCTGATGATGCATCCGACCACGGTGAAGCTCACCGTCGACCAGCTGGAGGCGGCCGGGCTCGTCGGCCGGACCCCGCACCCCCGCGACCGGCGCGCCACGCTCGTCGAGATCACCGCGGCGGGACGGGAGCGGGCCAACGAGGTGAGCATGGCCCTGGAGGCGCCCGGAGGCGCGCTCGCGGCGTTCGACGGGATGCACCGCGAGCTGTTCGAGGCGCTGCAGCCCGCGCGCCTGGCCGCCGGCGACGTGGAACTGCTGAACCCCGCCGGGGAACGCGGCCGTGGACGTCGGGCCGGGTGAACCGGGTATCGTCCGGCCTGCGTACTTGCTCTTCGAGAGCACCACACCCGGGCGATAAGGCAGTCTTCTCCTATGCCACAGAGTCACGGCACACGCAGACGTCCCGCCGAGGAAACCGGAGGCGCTCAGGGGGGCGCGGGGAGTCGTCGCGGCTCCAGGAGGGCCGGTACGAGGCGCGCCACGCGCGTTCCGGAGCCGCGCACGTCCGCTGACGCCCGCAGCACGGGAGGACCCCACGGACCGGACCCGTCGGAGCCGGACGACCCCCGCGGCCCGTACGAGGAGCCGGAGACCTTCCGGGAGCCGCGCGAGGGCGGGCGCCGCGTCCGGCGGGTGCTCACCAGCAACGTCACCATCACGATCGTGGCGATCGGCGCGATCGGCGGTGCGCTGACGGTCGTCGACCTCGGCAGCTTCGTCGACGACGCCAGCGAGCCGCCCAAGGCCGCGGGCGCGGGGCTGTCCACCAACGACATGCTCGCGAAGCTGACCTCGGCGTCCGACATGGACAAGGTCGCGGCCGACGCGGTCGCCGTCGCCAAGGAGCGCGCCTACAAGGAGCACCAGCGCGAGCTGAAGCGGCTCAAGGAGAAGGCCAAGCGGGACGCGGCGGCGCGGGCGAAGCTCAAGGCGGAGCAGGAGCGCGAGCGGCTCGCCAAGTCGAACCCGAGCGCCGGGCAGAACAAGGCGTACGGCAAGAAGATGAACGAGCTCAAGGGATGGGGCCGATGCTGGCCGTCCCTGCTGACGCTGTGGAACCACGAGAGCGGCTGGAACGAGCGGGCCGAGAACCCCTCCAGCGGCGCCTACGGCATCCCCCAGGCCCTGCCCGGCTCCAAGCTGGCCAGCGCGGGCGCCGACTGGCGCACGAGCTCCCCCACCCAGATCGCGTGGGGGCTCGGCTACATCAAGGCGCGCTACAAGGACCCGTGCCTCGCCTGGGACTGGTGGCAGGCGCACAACTGGTACTGAGCCCACCGGGGCGGCCCGGCCTGGCACCATGGGGGGATGCGGACGAGCAGGGCGCGCCGCGCCGGCGACGAGCGGGCGAACGGCACGGGTGAGGGCGCCGGAGCCGAGGGCGGCGCGAGCCGCCAGTGGGCCCGCGCCGACGCGACCCGCCAGGCGCTGCTGACCGCGGCGCTGCGGGTCTTCGCCGACCGCGGCTACGCCGACGCGGGCATCGCCGAGATCGTGGAGCGGTCCGGCATCAGCGTCGGCAGCCTCTACCACCACTACGGCGGCAAGGCCGGCCTCTACGTGGCGCTGTGGGAGGACCTCACCGAGGAGCAGGAGGCGAGCGCCGCGCAGGCGGTGTCCGCCGCCCGCAAGGACGGCGAGTCCGACCCGATCGCGCTGTTCATCGCGGGCGCCCGCGCCTACCTGCGGGTGTGCTGGGAGCGGCGCGAGGCCGCCCGGCTGTTCCTCGCCGGGGAGGGCCCGTCCGGGTCGTCGCTGATGCGCCGCAGCCGCGCCCAGCACTGGATCGCGCAGAACACCAAGCTGCTGCGCGGCCCGTCCGGCGACGCGCCCGCCGGACGTCCCGAGCAGGTGCTGAGCCTGGTGCTCACGACGGTGATCGGCGAGGCCGGGCGGGAGATCGCCACCGCGGAGAACGAGGCGGAGGCGGCCGAGATCATCGACGAGGTCTGCCGGATCCTGATCCGCCTGGCCCGCTGACCTCCTGGCCCGCTGACCTCCTGGCGCAGGGCCCCCGCCAGCGCCATGGCGGACTCCGGAAGCCGTGTCCCGGCGGACGCGGTGGTCAGGGGCGGGCGGTGTGGACCCGGCGGACGGAGAGCCGGATCGGGGGGACCGGCTGGAGCGGGCGCGGGTGCCGGGCGCGGGCGGGCTGCGGCGGGAGCGTGCGGAGCCGGGCCGCGGTGGGGCGCTTGTCCGCGACCCGCGAGCCGGCGGCGCGCAGGCGGCGGCGCGCGGCGAGCGGGACGCGGCCGTCGGAGCGCCGGATCAGCCGCATCCGGAGCAGCAGGAGCACCACCCCGGCCGCCAACGCGGCGAGGAACCCCGCCTGGAGCGCGGTCAACTCCTCGATGGTGAACGGCTCCGGGGGCAGCCTGTGCAGGTTCGACACCGGGACGAGCGGCCCGGAGTCGGGCGCGATCTGCGGGGACTCGGCGGACACGATCGGCGGCAGCGCCACCTGCGGCCCGGTCATGCCGGCCAGGGGGTCGGAGCCGGGCGGGGTCAGCGGCGGGACGCCGGGCGTCGTCGGGCTGATCCCCGGCGGCAGCGCCCCGGACCCGGAGGTGATGATCAGCTTGTAGCTGCGGGACACGCTCCTGGCCCGGGCCGCCGAGACGGCCGCACGCAGGGTGATCACGCCGGGCTTCGCACCGGACGGGGCCCGCACGGTCGCGATCGCGGAGGCGCCGCCGGATCCGACACTGCCGAGGGACTGCGTCCCGGGACCGACCGTGGCGCCCGAGGCCGACATCCGCAGGACGATCCCGTTCGCGGTGGCGTTCGCCGACGCCACCCGCACGGTCGCGGTGATCGAGCCGCCGGGCCGCATCGTCGCCGCCGACACCGTCAGCCCCAGGGACAGGACCGGCGTCCTGGGCTTGCCCGGGCCGGTCGGCGGCTTCGTCGGCGGATGAGTGGGCGGCTTCGTGGGGGGATTGGTCGGCGGCTTCGTCGGCGGGTCGGTCGGCGGATCCGTCGGCGGGTCGGTCGGCGGGTCGGTGGGCGGATCCGTCGGCGGATCAGTGGGCGGGTCGGTCGGCGGATCCGTCGGCGGGTCGGTCGGCGGATCCGTCGGCGGATCCGTCGGCGGGTCGCTCGGCGTTTCGGTGACGGTGGTGGTCGGCGTGGGGGTCGGCTCGTCCGCGAGAACCGGATGGACGCCCACCATGCCGATGAGCGTCACCGCTCCGAATCCGGCCAGGAGCGAAGCCGATCGTGAACGCACCCCGAACGCACCTCCACCGCATTACGGTTATTCCGCCGAATTGCATTGGATTGGATGGAAGCATGCGGCGATTCGGGGAATCAACCCCGCAGGTCAAGGTTCGCTTCAGGTGCTCAATTCGCGCCGAGCGGCTATTGGGCGATTGTCAACCGGTGCTCGTTCCCGCGCGGCGACGCCATCCCACGCGGCGCTCGTGCCGGGCGGCCGGGCGGCGCGTGCGCGCAACCGCGTCGCACGCAGCACGGCCTCGATCGCGAAGCGCGCCTCGCGGTCGGTCAGCCGGTCGCCCAGGACCCCTTCGACCTGCCGCATCCGGTAGCGGACGGTCTGCGGGTGGATGCCGAGCTCCCTGGCGATGTCGTTGGCGGTGCCGCGGGTCACCAGCCAGGCGTGCAGGGTCTCCAGCAGGCGGTCGCGCTGCCGGGGGCTGAAGCCGTCCATCCCACCGAGGTGGCGGTGCGCGAGCTGGTCGACGAGGGCCTGGTCGGAGAGCAGCCAGAGGGTGATGAGGTGCTCCTCGCAGTCGATCACCGGGGCGTCCTCCAGCACACCGGTCTCGACCAGGCCGAGGGCGCACCGCGCCCAGCGCAGCGAGTCGGCGACGCCCGCGATCGGCACGGTGAGGCCGATGACGAGCTGCCTGTCGGGCAGGACGCGGAGCAGGGATCGCCGGCGCTCCGGGGTCGGCCTTCCGGGAACGACCAGGAACGGCTGGGTGGCGGTGAGGTCGGCGAGGACGTCCTTGTCCAGGAGGGCCCGGACGTACCGGGCGCCGGGCGGGGCCACGACGGCGGTCGCCTCGTCCGGCAGCGTCCATCCGGCCCGTTCGGCGGCCTCGGCCAGGACGCGGGACGACACGTCGCGGCGGAGCAGGAGCTCCAGCAGGCGGCGGCGGTGCGCCTCCGCCTCGCCGTCCGGGCGGGCGTCCAGGTAACCCTCCAGCGCGAGCGCGGCCAGTTCGTCGATGTAGGCGAACAGCGCGTCGGCGAGCTGGGCCATCACCTCGGGCGACAGTCGCCGGCGCGGCCCGACCTTCATGATGCGCCGCCACGCGACCTGGACGCCGATACGCAGCGCGGCCTGGAGGGTGTCGAGCGTCCGGCCTTCCTGGGCCTCGAAGCGGCCGAGCCTGCGGTAGGTCTCCTGATGGCGCACGCTCGGTTCCAGCGGGTTGGCGACCCGGTCGACGAAGTCCGTCAGGGCACGGTCGACTCCGATGCGCAGTGCCTCGACGTAGGGCCCCTTGAGGGGACGCCCGTACTCGGGGATCGAACGGCGCACCTCGTCGATGATCTCCCCGGCGAGGCTGGGCAGTTCCGGGCGCATCAGCACGGCGAGCCGGCGCGGCAGCCGGCTCGGGCGACTCGCCGACTCCCGTGTCAACGTCTGCTGTGCCATGGGGTCGGCACACCTCCAGACACCGCCATCGCGGACGAGGGGTGTTCCGGGCGGGGCACCCGGTCGTCCGGATGATCGGCCATATGGCGTCAACACCGAGGGCGGCCGAGCGGGGACCCTGCGCACCCTCTGCATTCTGTGAGCTGAAACACGTCGAACTTAGATCATACGAAATCCGGCAAGGTAAAGGGAAGGTAAATTCAGCAGGCAGTGGCACTGCAGTCACATTCAGCGCCCAATAGGGGCCGGTCTCATTTCAGTGCGGAGCCGCGCTCCCGCAACCGGTACGCGCGCAGCACCGCGTCCAGCGCGAAACGCGCCGCCGGGTCGGCGAGCTGCCGGTCGAATTCCGCGCTGATCTGCCGCATCCGGTACCGGACGGTCTGCGGGTGCAGCCGGAGCCTCTGCGCCGCCTCCACCGCGTTTCCTTGCGCGTCCAGCCACGCGCACAGGGTTTCGGTCACGCGCATACGCCGGGTGCGCGGCATTTCCGCCAACGCGCCCAGTTCCCGGCGGGCGAGCTGGTCGAGCAGCGGCCCGTCCGAGAGCAGCCACAGCTCCAGCAGGTGCCGCTCGCACAGCGTGGGGCCGCCGTCCTCCAGGCAGCCCGCCTCCACCAGCGCCAGCGCCCGCCGCGCCCAGCGCAGCGAGTCGGCCGCCTCCCCCAGCGGGACGGTCAGCCCCACCGCGGAGCGGCGCTCGGGCAGGGCGCGGCTCAGCATCGCCGCACGCTCCGGGCCGTATCCGCCGGGGATCAGCAGATGGGGCTCGGCGTCCGCGAGGTCGACGAGCACGTCGCGGTCCATCGCCTCCCGGACGCACCGTGCGCGCGCCGGCATCGCGACCATCGTCACCGTGGGGGGCACCGCCCAGCCGGCGGCCTCGGCGGCCTCGGCGAGCGCGCCGCTCGCCGCGCCGGGCCCGAGCACCATGCGCAGCAGGCGCCGGTGGTCGCCGGGCAGCTCGTCGGCGGACGACCGGACCTCCAGGTAGCCCTCGACCGACAGGGAGGCCAGCTCGTCGATGTAGGCGAACAGCGCCTCGGCCAGCCGCGTCGTCACCTCCGCGGGCAGCCGCCGCGCCCGCGCCACGGCCGCCACCCGCCGCCACGCGACCTGCACCCCGACCCTGTAGGCCGCCTGCAGCGCGTCCAGCGTGCGGCCCTGGTAGGCCTCGCTGCGACCGAGTTCCCGGCACAGCTCGTCGCGCCGCTCGTAGCCGTCGACGCCGCCCGAGACCTGGTCGACGAAGGCCGCCATGGCCTGCTCGACGGTGATCCGGTACGCGGACGGTTCCGGCATCCCCTGCCGGGCGTACTCGGGAACCGACCGCTGGACCTCCTCGAGGATCTCCTCGGCCAGCGAGGGCAGCTCGGCACTCAGAATGGCGATGACCTGTGGCGGGAGAGCTCCGGGACGCCCCCCTCCCCCAACGAGGGCCCTCGTCATTCGCTCCTCCGCTCGCACCGTTCAAGAAAAGCCTCGACAAAATGTAACCCACATCATGGCCACCGCACATCATTACGGAGGAGATCGCGCGTCCGAATGGCCGCGGCACTCACTGGCCGACAAAAACGGCCGGATTGAATGATCAATGGGAGACAATCCGGAGAGGCAGTGACCCCCGGCCGTTGACGCCCGGCCGCCCCCGGGCCGCCGATCACATCCGCACGCCATCCGAAACTGTCGGCACAATTCCGTCATTACGCGACGCAACGACTGTCCCTCACCGCAGTCACGACGGTGCCGTGCCCGCGGGATCGCCGCGGACACGGCACGGTCGAACGGGCTCGGCTTCAGAGCTGGCTGTAGTTCTTCGACACGAGGTACTCGTTCTGGATCATCGTGTTCTTGCCGGCCGCCGAGGGGAATCCACCCACCTGGTTGACCAGCCAGTCGGCGATGCCGCCGCCGAACACGCACCCCTTGGCGCCGGGCACCGCGAACGAGTTGCCGACGTGCTTGGCCTGCAGCACCGGCGGCGTCGAGTCCGGCCGCGCGATCGAGAGACCCTCGCCGGTGATGGGCGTGTTGGGGGGCGGAGGGCTGGTGGTCCCGGTGGTGAGGCTCACCCTGATCGGGTTGCTGTTGGTGCCGACCGTGCAGTTGCTTCCGAGGAACGGGTTGATGAGCCGGACCTTCAGCCCGATGTTGATCTCGAAGCTGCTGCTGACCGGCATCTCGAAGACGCCGGCGTACTCGACCTTGGCGTACACGGCCGACAGGAGCGGGTCACCGAACAGGCCGGGCTGGACGAGCATCTTCGGGGCGTTGATCGCGCCGAAGACCGTCTTGGTCTCGAAGGTGCTGGGGTTGAAGGTGTTCGCCCAAGTGATCCTGATCGGCTCCTCGATCTTCTGGTCGAAGTTGCCGACCTTGAACGTGCCGCTGGTGACCACACCCACCCAGCACTGCGAGTAGTCCGGCGACGCACCGTCCGGGAGGGGCGGGCAGTCGGAGAAGCTGAAGCTCGACGGGATCGGGTCCGGGTTGGCCGCCGAAGCGGGGGAAGCCAGGCCGAAGCTGAGCAGCGCAGCACCGAGCACGGCGGGAAGCGCCAGCCGGGAACTGCTTCTCCGGAAACGAATCGACTTCACCGGTTCGTCCTTTCTTCTTGCCGGGAGAAACGGGCACAGAGCGCCGGACAGCCACAGTGTGATCCCAGCCGACGCGGAACCGTGAAGCGGATCCTCGATGAGAAAGATCCTCGATTCCCAATGGGAGAGTAATACTGAAACAATGCCGGTTCAATACACCGCGACGCACGAGCATGGAGATTTTCTCGCCTTGTAAGCGAATAGCAATGACGGCGGCCCGGGAGTGGCCGGTATTGTCATCGACCGCAGATCGCCGGGAGCGTCGGCCCTTCACCCGGACTCGTTCGTCCCGTCTGCTTCATATGGCGGTCAGCCAGAGGAGTCACCGTACTCGCCGCAGGCCGGCGACGGCCTGCAGCGAGCCGGTCTGGCCCTGCCGTCGCCCGGGGTGGTGCAGGCAACGATGCGGCCAGTCCTGGAGGGCCCGGGGACTTCCGGCGCGAATCAGATCGCGCCGGAACGAGAGGCCCATGGCGATGGGAGGTTCGGTCAGGGGGAGGTGATCCGCTGAGTGGGACGGAAGACGAAATCGCCCTTGTATGAATTGAAGACGCTGAGGAAGTCCGTGAACCCGGGGATCTCGCACGTCGAGTCCCCCGACGGCATCAGCGTATGTGAATTCATGGAGAAGGTCCCGTTGTCATAGGAGCCTTCGAGAAGCCCAGGAGCCTCACGCTGCCCCGGGAGGAAGATTCTCCCCAGGTTGTGGGAAATTCGCAGCGTACAACGCCTCCCTCCGCCGGTGTCCACGGTCGCGTCGAGCAGCACGCCGTTGATCTTCATCGCCGGCCGGCCGGTCGCCGCGTCGATGGTCATGTTCAGCCACAGCGAGCCGTCCTGCGTGACCTTGTCCGCCACCTGGTAGACGGTGCCGTCCGACGCTTCCACCTCGCAGCCGTCGAGGGACATGTCGCCCTTGCCCAGCCTGAAGCGCGACTGCCAGTGCCCCCGTTCGAGGTCGAGCCGCATGGTCGCCGACTCGCACCTGAACTCCGCGTTGTCCCCGGCGTACCCCAGGGTGAACGGTTTCGCGACCGCGGTGACGACCCCGCCCGGATCCACGGTGAAGGTCTGAGGAAGCGCGCCCGCGCCGTCCACGCAGCGGTTACCAGTGGTGACCTCGCACCAGAGTCCCGATTCGAGTCCCGCGTAGTTTCCCGCCCCGGAGACACTCGCGGTAAGGATCGGGCTGAGATCTTCGGTCACTCCGCAACCGGAGAAGGAGGGGATCGTGACGTTCTGGGCGATCAGCGGCTGCCCGCTTTCGTACTGAGTCGTCCCCGTTCTCAGCGTCCCCATGAATCCAGTCGCGGAAAGCGCGGTGGGGCTTGTCATGCATTTGTTGCCGAGATCGAGGGGAACTCCGTTGACCTCGGCCTTGCCCGCTTTGATGCGCACGTATGCACTGGCTTTGAGTTGTTGCCTGTCGACGGTCGGACCCGAAATATCGAGTTCGGTCGACAGCTGCTGGAGAATTCGCATGTTGCCTGTGATCGGGCCGGACCCGCCGGCCCGCGGGGAACCGACCTGAACGGCTTCCGCCACCGCGCGTGTCGGCATGAAGCCGAAACCCAGCATCGTCGCGGGGGTTGGATAGGTGCGGTTGACGAAGTATCCGCGAAAATCCGTCCAGTTCGGCCCGAAGAAAATATTCCCCATATAGCTTTCAGTCAGCGCCCGAACATTGTTCTCGAAAGCAACGGGAGCGGCGTTCCCGACCTTTTTGATGTTGAAGAACCCCGTCGCCTTGAGGCAGTACATCAGTCCATCACCGGTGTCGGCGTTCAGGCCGTCCGGATTCTCCGGGGACTCGAAGATCTTCGCCAGTTCGGGATCGTCGCTGATGGCGTACCGAGGATCCTGCCCCCGGGCAGGGATCAGCTTGCACAACTTCTCCGGAGAGGCGGTGGGCTGACGGGGCGCCGCGCTCGACGCGCCGGGGATCGCCGGCTCGTTCCCTCGCCCCACCCGTAGGCGTCCGAGCACCGGCGCCTTCTCCGCCGCACAGCGCAGCTTCAGTTCGGCCGCGTCCTTCCCCGTCGCCGCGTCGCCCGGCACCAGCGACAGGCCCACTGCCCCGGCAGACCATGAGAGCTCGCCCGGCGCTTCGGGGACCACCGGGGGCGCCACCCCGCTCCCGGTCAGGTGCACGGCCCCGTCACCCCGTGGCGGTGCGGCCGCCAGGGCGAAGGCCGGCCACCCGGCGCGCCCGTCGCCGCCCGGCCCGTGGACCGCGACCTGGATCTCCGCGACCCCTCCGAGCGCGGGGGAAGGCGTGGGCGACGGGGCGACGCTCGTCGCCGGTGGTGTCGAAGCCCCGGCGGGGGAAGCCGCCGACACCCTTTTCACCACCTCGGGCGGGAGACCGACGTCGATCTTGATGGTGCCCAGCTGGACCGGCTGGCCGACGGTCCCGGTCGACGGGACGGTCGTTTCGATCCGCAGCGCCACATCGTGCGTTCCGGACTCGCCGGAGCAGACAAGCCCCATGTCGACGCCGATGTCCGCGATCGCCGCCGGGACCGCCACCAGTGCGCCGCCGCTCACGGCGAGGCCCGCGACCGCCGCGATCCGCGCGACACCTCGGAACGTCCGATGCATTTCACATCCTTGATCGACGGGGAACCGCACCCGGGCGGCGAGCGCCCGGGTGCGGCTTCGGTCAGAGGCGTGCTCTCACGTCACGTGCGAACGACGGTCGGGCCCTCCTTGGCCGTGGAGTTGACACCCCTCAGTTTGATCACGCCGGCGAGCGTGGCCGTGTCGCCGTTCTTCACGATGTTGGTGGGGCACGTCGCGGAGACGCTGGTCGCGACGAGGTTGTTGGTGGACCCGAACGGCAGCGAGAGGGTACTGGCGGCCCCGGCGCTCGTCGGGTTGGTGTGCGTACCGTTGATGAACCCGTTGGTGCTGGTCGAGCCCTGGAACGTCGCGGAGCACGGGATGCTGGGGATGTTCACCACGATCCTGACGCCGCTCAGCCGGCCGGGGGTGGCGCCCGAAGAGGTCAGGCCCGTGGTGGAGAGGGACCACGGCAGGTTCTGGGGCGTCACCGTGGCGACCTGGCTGGAGACCGTGCAGTTGCTGAACGTCAGACCGGTCACCGAGCCGACGGGGTCCACGACGCCGGTGCCGACCTTCACCGTTCCGGTGGCCGTCAGGGCCTTCGCAGCGCCGGTGTCGACGCAGGTCAGGACCCCTCCACTACTGCTGGCGGCCGCGACGGAGCCGCTGTTCTCTCCGGTGACGGCCTGGGTGGAGGGCGAGGGCACGCCGGGCATGGTGACGTTGATACCGGCCGCCCAGGCGGGGGTCGCGGTGAGAGCGGCGGCGGTGGCCGTGACCGCGGTGACGGTCAGAGCCATTTTCGAGATCTTTCGCATGTCAGTCCGCTTTCCCTTCACGGGGGGTGGTTTCTTCTTCTCGTAGGGACACTGACCGCGTTCTACAGGTCCAACTCCTCCGGGTTGACGAGCGCAGAACCCCGAAAGTCGAACTTCGTCGACTTCACCACAAGACCACCCAGTCCTGCCGTACTAATATCGGAATATACCCGCCAGTAGTGAACTTCTCAAGAGGCTGTTCGACTTCCCCTTAAAGCACTCCGCGGATCCATACACGGTGCCCCCTGTCCCGAGGCCGCGGGGGGAGGTGACCCGCGGCACCACCGCCC
>NZ_JBEZJP010000029.1:0-35434 GCF_040653175.1 Actinomadura sp. NPDC048032 | reverse complement strand
GCGGCCACTTCGCGGCGTTCGAGCAGCCGGCGTTGTTCGTCGACGAGGTCCGGTCATTCTTCTGGCTGGTCCGCTCAGTCACCCTCGGTGCGGCGGCGCCAGCGTTCCTCCATGCGCTCCATGAAGCCCGCCTTCGCGGGGCGCGCCTGCCGGCCGCCTCCGCGCGCGGGCTCGTTGCCGATGCCCGCCATCCGCTTCCAGCTCGTCAGCGCCCAGACGCAGCACACGACCATCAGCAGGAAGCCCGTGACGCTGACGGCGATCGTGACCGTCCCGGCATTGATCACAAGACCGGCCATCAGCGCGCAGACGCCCACCGCGAAGCCGAGGGCCGCCTTGACGATCCGGCGCTTGTAATGGACCTGGGGGTTGGTCGAGCGAACCGCGTGAGCGAACTTGGGATCCTCGGCGTACAAGGCCGATTCGATCTGTTCGAGCATGCGCTGCTCGTGCTCAGACAGCGGCACGGCACCTCCCAGCGACAGCTCCGCGACGGAGTATCCGATGCGGGACGCGAACGTCAACGGTGATATGCCCAGAATACGAGGACTCTCGAGCGTACGAAAGCGAACGGCCCGCCGAGGGCCCGGCGCCGGTCGCCTCACAGCCTTCTTTCATTGTCTTCCGTCCCTGCCGTCCCCTGCGTCACCCTCCGCCGCACGCCGAACCAGCGCGGCGGGACGCACCGCGCCGCGCCCGAACCGGTGCGCGACCTGATCCATGGCTCGCTCGGCCTCACGCCAGCCGCTGTCCGGCTCGTCGAGGGCGAGCTGACGGGGGGCCTCGCCGGCGGGGCCCAGATTCTCCACCCGCACCCCGACCAAACGGAGTCGTACCCGTTCCAGGCCCGACGCCTCGTACAGCTCGCGGGCTGTGACATAGATCACACGAGCCAGGTCGGTGGGCTCGGCCAGCGTGCGCGCGCGCGTGATCGTCTTGAAGTCGGCCATCCGCAGTTTGACGCTGACCGTCCGGCCGGCGTTCCCGCTCTCGCGCAGCCGCGCGCCGACCCGCTCCGCGAGCCGCAGCAGCTCCCGCCGGATGATCTCGGGATCGTCGACGTCGGTGTCGAAGGTCTCCTCGGCGCCGATGCTCTTGTCGGGCGTGTGCGGGACGACCTCGCGCGGGTCGCGTCCCCACGCCAGCTCGTGCAGGTGCGCGCCGAGCGCGTTGCCGAGCTCGCGCTGCAGCGTGGCGAGGGGCACCTGGGCGAGCTGCCCGACGGTGCGCAGCCCGAGCCGGGTGAGCGCCTGCTCCGTCCGCTCTCCGACGCCCCAGAGGGACGCGACGGGCAGCGGGTGAAGGAAGTCGACCACGCCGTCGGCCGGCACCACGAGCAGCCCGTCGGGCTTGCACCGGGTCGAGGCCAGCTTCGCGACGAACTTGGTGGTCGCGACGCCGACCGAGCAGGTGATGCCCTGCTGGTCGCGCACCTGGTCGCGGATGAGCTGCGCGATCTCGGCGGGGCGGCCCAGCCGCCGCCGGGCGCCCGCCACGTCCAGGAAGGCCTCGTCGAGCGACAGGCCCTCGACCAGCGGCGTGACGGAGCGGAAGATCTCGAAGACCGCGGCGGAGACGCGGCCGTACTTGCCGTGGCTCACCGGCAGCACCACGGCCTGCGGGCACAGCCGCCGCGCCCGCGTCATCGGCATCGCCGAGTGCACGCCGAACCGGCGGGCCTCGTAGGAGGCCGCGGACACCACGCCGCGCGGCCCGGCGCCGCCCACGACGACGGGACGCCCGCGCAGCTCGGGCCGCTCCAGCAGCTCGACGCTGACGAAGAAGGCGTCCATGTCGACGTGCAGGATGGCGCAGCCGGTGTCGTCGGCGGGCGGGCCCGGCTGCGGCCCCGGCCGGTGCAGCTGCTGCTTGCGGCTCACGGTGCTAGCCGGCCGGTTTGTCGGCCACCAGGTGCAGCTGGGTGGCGAGGTCCCGCAGGACGGGGTGGACGGCCGCGACGGACTCCAGCGCGATCAGCGCGTCCGCGGAGTCGGCGTCGCCGTCCAGCAGGCCGCTCGGCACGAGGTCGGCGAAGATCCGGACGCCGTGCAGCTCGGCGACCCGCAACCCGGCGCCGCTCACCAGCTCCGACAGCGACTCGCGGGTGAACCGGCGGGGCATCCGGTCGCCCTCGCCCCACCGCCCGGACGGGTCCGTCAGCACCCGCCGCGCGTCGTCGAAGTGCCCGGACACGGCGCGGTGCAGCGCGGCCGCGACCTGCCCGGCCGCCAGCACGCTGACCGAGCCGCCCGGGCGGACGGCGCCGGTCAGCGCCGCCATCGCCGCGCCGGGATCGTCGACGTACTCGAGGACGCTGTGACACAGGACGAGGTCGGCGGCGTCCGGGCCGAGGAGGTCGGGCAGGTCGACCGCGTCGCCCTGCACGGCGCGCACCCGCACGCCGGACTCGGAGGCCCGGCGCTCCAGCGCGGCCAGGGCGTCCGGGTTGGCGTCGACCACGGTGACCCGGTGCCCCAGCTCGGCGAGCGGAACGGCGAACCCGCCGGTCCCCCCGCCGACGTCCACGACATCGCTCAGGCCGGCCTCGGGAGTGATGCGGTCGAGGACCGCGCGCAGCGCGTCCCACAGGACGGCGCTGCGCACCCGGCTGCCACCCCGCACCCGCTTCTGTTGCCGGCCGGTCACACCCGCTCCCCTAACGTTGGTCATCAAGGAGAGCTTATTGCAGTGCACTCCTCTTCCACGCCTGGCCGCCCACCGAAGTCACGCGCGCCCGCAGGCAGGCCCCGAGCGATGCCGATGCGGGCACGGCCGATCGCACCCACCCCAGCCCGCTCCGCAACCCCGCAACGACCTCGATGGCCGCGATCGCGTCCGAAGGCAGGTTCGAGCTTGCGAGAACCTGATCGCGCAGCGAGCCGCAAGGCGAGACGAAGCGATGCCAGCGATCGCCAGCTTTTTCGACGATGGAGGGCCGCCAGGCCCGAAGGAGGAGAAAAGGCTAAAGACTCAGAGAAGGCTTCAGTTGTTGGAGGCGGGAGAGGAGGCCGTTGACGAAGCGGGGGGACTCGTCGGTGGACAGCTCGGTGGCCAGGCCCACCGCCTCGCTCACCGCGACGCCGTCGGGGACGTCGTCGACCCACAGGAGTTCGAACGCGCCCATACGCAGGATGTTGCGGTCGACGACGGGCATGCGTTCGAGCGTCCAGCCGGTGGCGTAGGTGGCGAGCAGCTCGTCGATGCGCTCCCGGTTCTCCTGGACGCCCTCGATCAGCCGGACGGCGTGCGGGTACTCGGCGAGCTCGTCCTGGTTCGGGCGGCCGCGGGCGGCGAGGACCGCCGTCGGCTTCTCCTCGCGGAGCTCGGCGGCGAACAGGATGTCGAGGGCGAGTTTCCTGGCCTTGGTGCGCGCTGCCATCTCAGGCGCGGCCGAGGTACTCGCCGGAGCGGGTGTCGACCTTGACCTTCTCGCCGGTGGTGATGAACAGCGGCACCTGGATCTGCGCCCCGGTCTCCAGCGTGGCGGGCTTGCTGCCGCCGGTGGAGCGGTCGCCCTGCAGGCCGGGCTCGGTCTCGGTGATCTCCAGCACGACGGCGGCGGGCAGCTCGACGTACAGCGGGTTCTCGTTGTTGAAGGCGATCACGGCGTTCTGCTCGGGGAGCAGGTAGTTCGCCGCGTCGCCGACGACGGCCGCGGGGATGTGCGGCTGGTCGTAGGTCTCGGTGTCCATGAAGACGAAGTCCTCGCCCTCGCGGTAGAGGTACTGCATCTCGCGCTTGTCGACGCTGGCCACCTCGACCTTGGTGCCGGCGTTGAAGGTCTTGTCGACGACCTTGCCCGACAGCACGTTCTTGAGCTTGGTGCGGACGAACGCGCCGCCCTTGCCGGGCTTGACGTGCTGGAACTCCTGGACGGTCCACAACTGGCCGTCGAGGTTCAGCGTCATGCCGTTCTTCAGGTCGTTCGTCGTCGCCACTGCGTTGTTCTCCCGGTCGCGGGCCCGCGCGTCCTACAGGACGAGCAGGTCCTTGGTCGTTGTGGTGAGGAGCTCCGGCCCGCCCGCGCGGACCACCAGCGTGTCCTCGATGCGGACCCCGCCCCGGCCCGTGAGGTAGACCCCCGGCTCCGCGGTGATCGGAACCCGATCCATCAGCTTACCGGTCTTGTCGTACCCCATGAGCGGCGCTTCGTGGATCTCCAGGCCGACGCCGTGCCCGAGGCCGTGGGTGAACGCCTCGCCGTGCCCGGCCTCCGCGATGACGTCGCGGGCGGCGGCGTCCACGTCCTTGGTGTCGGCGCCGGGCAGCGCGGCGGCCAGCGCGGCGGCCTGGGCGCGGTGGACGAGGTCGTAGACGTCCCGCTGCCAGGCGGCGGGCTCGCCGATCGCGACGGTGCGGGTCATGTCGGCGTGGTAGCCGCCGTAGAGGGCGCCGAAGTCCATGGTGACGAGGTCGCCGCGCTGGAGCTCGCGGCCGCCCGGGTGGTGGTGCGGGACGGCGCCGTTGGGGCCGGACGCGATGATCGAGTCGAACGCGGGGCCCTCGGCGCCCTGGTCCACCATGGCCCGTTCGAGGGCGATCGCGACGGCGCGCTCGGTGACCCCGGCGCGGATCTCGGGCAGGACGGCCTCGAACGCGCGGTCGGTGACGGCGCACGCCTCGCGCAGCAGGCCGATCTCCTCCTCGTCCTTGACCATGCGCAGCTCCTCGACGAGATGGCCGAGCGGGACCAGTTCGGGTCCGGCGTCGCCAGGAAGCGAGACGCCGAGGAGGGCCGTGTGGTGCTCGACGGTCAGGTCGTGGGCCTCGAAGCCGATGCGGCCGTGGCCGTCCTCGGCCGCCCGCCTCACCAGCGCCTCCGCCACCTGGCGGTCGACGACGACGGGCAGTTCCGGGCAGACCTGCGCGGCCATCCCGGCGTAGCGGCCGTCGGTCGCGAGCACGGCGGGGCCGTCGGCCGGGACGAGCAGCGCGGCCCGCGAGCTGTCCAGACCGGTCAGGTAGCGGACGTTGACCAGGCGGGTCACCAGCAGTGCGGCGGCGCCCCGGTCGGCGACGAGCGCGGCGAGCCGGCGGCGCCGCGCGTAGTGAGTCTCCCCCATGGCCAGGACTCTAGATCATCGCGAGACGGCCGTCTCAACGCGGTCACGAACATGAAGAACCCTCGACTTCTGGTCGAGAGCTGGCCTAGCGTGACCCGGCGTGTGCTCCGTCCCCCCGAATGTCCGGCCCCATGGACTTCCCCAGGAGTGATTCCCCTTGACCCGAGTCAGCCGTAGAAGACTGCTGGGCACAGGCGCGCTCACCGCCGCGGGAGCGGTCGTCACCGCGGCCGCGGCCCCCTCCGCCGCCGCCCGCACGGCTCCCCTCACCGCCGACGTGGTGATCGTCGGCGCCGGGCTCTCCGGCCTCACCGCCGCCCGCGACCTCGTCGCGGCGGGCCGGTCCGTGGTCGTGCTGGAAGCGCGGGAGCGCCCCGGCGGCCGCGTCTACGGGATGCCGCTCGGCGACGGCACCACCAACGAGGGCGGCGCCGAGTTCATCGGCCCGACGCAGGACCGCATCGCCGCGCTCGCCGGCGACCTGGGCGTCGACACCTACGCCACCTACAACGAGGGCAAGAACGTCTACTACCGGGACGGCAAGCGGTCGCTGTACGCGACCGACGGCCTGCTCGGCGCGGTCCCGCCGGACTGGGGCGTGGTCGACCTGGAGCTGGCGCTGCTCAAGCTCGGCGGGATGGTCAAGGAGGTGCCGGTCGGCGAGCCGTGGAAGGCGGCCAAGGCGGAGGAGTGGGACGCGCAGACCTTCCACACCTGGTCGCGGGCCAACTCCCTGAGCAGCGGCGCGCGGTTCCTGATGGACGCGTTCGCCTCCTCCACGTTGTCGATGCGCTCCCAGGAGGTCTCGCTGCTCTACCTGCTGAACTACGCGGCCTCGGCGGGCAACGAGAGCACCCCGGGGACGATCGACCGGCTGATCAACACGAGGGGCGGGGCGCAGGAGTCGCGGTTCGCCGGCGGCTCGCAGGAGGTGCCGATCCGGCTGGCGGCGCGGCTCGGCGACATCGTCCACTACAACGCGCCGGTCCGGTCGATCGCCGCCGAGGCGGCCGGCGTGACGGTGACCGCCGACGGGGTCACGGTGTCGGCGAAGCGGGTCGTGGTCGCGATGTCCCCGGCGATCGCCGGGAGGATCGACTTCTCGCCGGCGCTGCCCGCCGCCCGGGCGCAGCTCATGCAGCGCTACCCGATGGGCTCGGTGGCCAAGTTCGTCGCCGTCTACGACACGCCGTTCTGGCGGGCGGACGGGCTGACCGGGCAGGCCGTGGCCGACAGCGGCGCCATCGACGCGACGTTCGACAACAGCCCCCCGGACGGCTCGCGGGGCATCCTGATGGGCTTCATGAACCAGGCCAACATCAGGAGGCTGGACGGCGCGCCGGCCGCGGACGTTCGGGCCGCGGGACTCGACTCGTTCACCAGGCTGTTCGGGGACAAGGCCGCGAACCCGAAGCTGACCGCCTTCCAGCGCTGGGACAACGAGACGTGGAGCGGCGGCGGCCCCGTCGGCGTCGCCCCGCCCGGCGCGCTCACCGCGTTCGGCCCGGCGCTGCGGGAGCCGTGCGGCCCGGTCCACTGGGCGGGCACCGAGACGTCCGGCTACTGGACGGGCTACATGGACGGCGCCGTCCGCTCCGGCGAGCGCGTCGCGAAGGAGGTCGACGCGGCGCTCTGATCCGCCCTTCCCGGGGCGTTCCCCGCGCGGTTCCGCCGGCCGCGAGAAGTAAGGATCAGATGGCGATCCTGTCGGCGGATCCGCGCGTCTCAACCAGGGACACGGATGAACGACGGAACGGGTTCCGATGGTGGGGTACGGGAAACGGCCGGGCTGGGCGGTGGCGGCGCTGCTGGCGGTCGGCGCGCCCCTGACCGGGCTGGCGCTGATCGTCGCCCAGGCCGCCCTGAACGCCTACGGGCCGTCGGCGCTGGCGGGCAACTGGGCGGGCACGGCGCTGTTCTTCGTGATGATGATGGCCGGATACGCCCTGCTGGTCTTCACGCAGCTGCGCTACGAGAACGTCCTGGTCTTCTTCGGCGCCTTCTTCCTGCTGGGCATCGGGGCGTCCGTGGTCGCGGGCGCGGTGTCGGACCAGGCTCTGCACGAGCGCGGCCGGACGACGGCGTGCACCGTCCAGAAGGTCGACCGGCGCGAGGTCACCAGCACCGACAGCAACGGGAACACGACCACGGACGTCTACTACGACCACGACCTCGCCTGCGCCGAGCCGCGGGTGCGGACGATGACGACCGGGTCGGAGGTCGCGGACCGAGGCGAGCGCGTCCAGGTCGTGTACGACCCGCGCGGCCGCCTCGATCCGCGCCCCGCCGGCTCGGTGGGCGATCCGGGCTCCTCCCTGAAATGGGGGGCCGGCCTGTTCGGCGGCGGTGTCCTGCTCCGCGTGCTGTTCGAGCTGGACGTCCCGCCGTTCGGGCCCGGGACGGGCTTCTGGCTCGGGCGTCTCCGCCGGCGGCGGAGGCGGCGCGTCAGAGTCCGGCGGCCATCTCCTTGACCTTCTCGATCAGGGCGAGGCGGCCCTTGTGGTCGCCGGCGATCGGGGCCACGTTGAGGGTCGTGACGCCGGACTCCTTCATCGCGGCGAGCCGCTCCCGGACGTGCCCCTCGGAGCCGATGAGGGACATCTTCTCCAGCAGCTCCTGCGGGACCTTCGCGGCGGCCTCGTCCTTCTTGCCGTCCAGGTACAGGTCCTGGATCTCCTCGGCCTCCCTCTCGAAGCCGTAGCGCCGGGCGAGGTCGTTGTAGAAGTTCTTGCCCTTGGCGCCCATGCCGCCGATGTAGAGGGCGGCCATCGGGCGGCCGAACTCCAGGAGGCCCTGCACGTCGTCGCCGATGGCCAGCGGGGACTGCCCGACCACGTCGAGCTCGCCGAGCGCGGGGTCGCGCTTGGCCTTCCCGGCCGCGAGCGAGGGCCCCCACACCTCCGCGGCCTTCTCCGGCATGTAGAAGATCGGCTCCCAGCCGTTGGCGATCTCGGTGGTCAGCTCGACGTTCTTCGGGCCGATCGCGGCGACCATGATCGGGATGTCGGCGCGGACCGGGTGGTTGATGAGCTTGAGCGCCTTGCCGAGGCCGGTGCCCTGGCCCTCCGGCAGCGGCAGGTGGTAGTGCTTGCCGTCGTGCTGCACGCGCTCGCGGCGCCACACCTTGCGGCAGATCTCGATGATCTCCCGGGTGCGGCCGAGCGGCGCGGTGTAGGGGACCCCGTGGAAGCCCTCGATGACCTGCGGGCCGGACGCGCCGATGCCGAGCGTGAACCGCCCGTCGGAGACGTAGTCCAGCCCCGCGGCGGTCTGCGCGATCGCGGTCGGGGTGCGCGAGTAGATGTTGAGGATGCCGGAGGCGATCTCCACCCGCTCGGTCCTGGCGGCGATGTAGCCCATCTGGCTCACCGCGTCGAAGCTGTAGGCCTCCGCGACGTAGACGATGTCGAGGCCGGCCTTCTCGTAGTCGGCGAGCTCCTCGACGGTCTCCTTGAAACCGCCCGAGTAGCTGAGCGCCATACCGATGCGCATGGTGTCCCGCGCCCCTTCCTAAACCGAATCCGATTCCAGTCGAACGTAACCTACTCCCGGCCCGCGTCCGAGAGGAGGGGTCACGGCAGCGCGGGACCGTTCAGCGCGTCCAGCGCCTGCCGGTACATCGCGGTGCGGATCGTCGCCACCACCGGTCCGTTCTTGCTCGCCAGCGACGCCGCCCACTCCACGGCGGCGGGCAGCACCTCCTCCTCGGGCGCGGTGCGCTGCACGATCCCGGCCTCGCGCGCCTGCTCCGCGGCATAGCGGCGGCCGGTGATCATCGCCTCGTGCGCGGTGGCCTTCGGCAGCCGCGCCGTGATGAGCGCGCTCATCCCGGGGGTGAAGCTCATGCCGAGGTCCACCTCGGGCAGGCAGAAGTAGCCGCGGTCGGTGCGCATGACGGCGAAGTCGTGGGCGAGGGCCAGCATGCCGCCCCCCGCGAAGGCGTGGCCGTTCAGCGCCGCGACCGTCGGCATCGGCAGGGTCAGCACGCGCGCGTACAGGGCGTGCACCCGCCGCAGATAGTCCTCGAAACTGTCCTGGTTGGCGCCGAGCCATTCCAGGTCCAAGCCGTTGGAGTAGAACTTGCCGGTGCCGACGGTGACGAGCGCGCCCGGCCCGTCGTTCTTCGCCACCGAGTCGAGGGCCCCCTCGACCGCGTCGAGGAAGTCGGGGCCGAACCGGTTCTCGCCCGCGTCGAACCGCAGGACGTACACGTCTCCGTCGCGCTGGAGGTCGATCACGAACGTCTCCTTCTCCCCTGCCCGGCCCCGCTCCCGGAACCGGCCCGTACCGCGTGCCTGAGGTGACCCTACTTGCGAGTAGCGGTGATGGCGTCCGGCACGGCCAAAGTTCTCCATGACGGTCGTCATGGGCAACGCGAGGACCGTATGATGAATGTCATAATCGTCCCATGGGGACGGACAGCAGGGAACGCATGGTGCGCAGCGCCGCCTTCCTCTTCCGCGAGCGCGGCTACAGCGGCACCGGGTTCCGCGACGTCATCGCGCACAGCGGCGCCCCGCGCGGGTCGATCTACCACCACTTCCCCGGCGGCAAGGCGCAGCTCGCCGAGGAGGCCGTCCGCTACGCCGGCGAGTTCCTCAACGCCGGCATCCTCGCCGCCACCGAGAGCGGTGACGCCGCGTCCGCCGTGGACGCCTTCACGGCCTGGTGGCGGCAGGTCCTGATCAAGAGCGAGTTCCGCGCCGGCTGCCCCGTCGTCGCCGTCACCGTCGAGTCCCACGACGAGGCCCCGCAGCTCGCCGCGGCCGCCGCGGCGGTGTTCGGGCGCTGGCAGGACACCCTCGCCACCGGGCTCGGCAACGCCGGCGTCCCCGACGACCGCGCGTCCCGCCTCGCCCGCGTGATCGTCGCGGCCGTGGAGGGCGCCACCATCCTGTGCCGCGCCCACCGCGACGTCGCCCCGCTGGACGACGTCGTGGCCGAGCTCAAGGACATGGCCCGCAGCGCCGCCGGGGAAGGCTAGGAGTTCTCGGCGACCAGCTCGGCCACGGCCTGGAGGGCCAGGACGTAGGACATGGTGCCGAAACCGGCGATGGTTCCGGTGGCGACGCCCGCGACGACGGAGTTGTGGCGGAACTCCTCGCGGGCGGCCGGGTTGGTGATGTGGACCTCGACGAGCGGGGCGGTGCGCTGGGCGACGGCGTCGCGCAGCGCGTAGGAGTAGTGCGTGAACGCGGCCGGGTTCAGCACGACCGGGACGCGCTCGTCGGCGGCCTCGTGCAGCCAGCGCATCATCTCGGCCTCGTCGTCGGTCTGCCGGACCTCGACGTGCAGGTCGAGGCGGCGGCCCGCGTCGCGGCAGACGGCGACCAGGTCGTCGAAGCCGGCCGTCCCGTAGGTGTCGGGCTCGCGGACGCCGAGGCGGCGCAGGTTGGGGCCGTTCAGGACGAGGACGCGGGTCATCGGGCGATCTCCCGGTAGGCGGCGGCGAGCAGCTCCTCGTCCGGGCCTTCGAGGCGGCCCGGCTCGGCGATGCCGTCGAGGACGACGAACCGGAGCGTGGCGCCCCGCGACTTCTTGTCGATGGTCATGGTGGCGCGCAGGCCGGGCCAGTCGGCGGCGTAGGAGACCGGGAGGCCCACGGCTTCGAGGATGTCGCGGTGCCGCCGGACGACGCCGGCGGGCAGCCGCCCGGCGAGGCGGGACAGCTCGGCGGCGTACACCATGCCGATCGCGACGGCGTGGCCGTGGCGGAACCGGTACTCCTCGTTCTTCTCGATGGCGTGCGCGAGGGTGTGGCCGTAGTTCAGGATCTCGCGGAGGCCGCTCTCCCTCAGGTCGGCCGACACGACGTCGGCCTTGACCCGGACGGCCCGTTCGACCAGCTCGCGAGTGTGCGGGCCGTCGGGGTGCGCGGCGCCCTTCGGGTCCTCCTCGACCAGGGCGAGGATCCGCGGGTCGGCGATGAAGCCGGCCTTGATGATCTCGGCGAGGCCGCTGACGTAGTCCTCGCGCGGCATCGTCACCAGCGTGGCGAGGTCGCACAGGACGCCGGCGGGCGGGTGGAACGCGCCGACGAGGTTCTTGCCCTCGGGGACGTTGATGCCGGTCTTGCCGCCGACCGCCGCGTCCACCATGCCGAGCAGCGTCGTCGGGACGAGCACCGCCCGCACGCCGCGCAGCCACGAGGCCGCCGCGAACCCGGCGAGGTCGGTGGTGGCGCCGCCGCCGACGCCGACGACGACGTCCGTGCGGGTCATGCCGAGGCGGGCGAAGGACGACCACAGCCCGGCGAGGACGCCGACCTCCTTGGCGGCCTCGCCGTCCGGGACGGGCAGCGCGTGCACGGCGTACCCGGCCTGTTCGAGCGCCCCGCACACGGGACGGGCGATCTGCGGCAACCCCTCGGCGTGGACGACCGCGACGGTCCGGGCCCCCTCCCCGACGAGGGCGGGCAGCTCGCCGAGCACGCCCGTCCCGATGACGACGTCGTAGGGGTCGGCGCCGCCGACGTGCACCCGGGCCTGCGTCACGCGTCCCCCTCCAGGGCCCTCACGACCTCGTCGACGACGTCGGCGGGCTCGCGCCCGTCGGTGTCGACGTCCACGGTGCCGAGCCGCTCGTAGATCGGGAGCCGCTCCTCCAGCAGCTTGCGCATCTGGCTGCGCGGGTTCAGCACGAGCAGCGGCCGCGCCGACGCCAGGCCGACCCGCTTGATCGCCTCGGCGAGGCCGACCCGCAGGTAGACGACGGTGTGCCCGGCGAGCAGGTCCTGCGTCTCGGCCGCGAGGACGGCGCCGCCGCCGAGCGCGACGACGCCGTCGTGCTCGGCCAGCGCCTCGGCGACGGCGGCGCGCTCCAGCTCGCGGAAGCGCTCCTCGCCGTCGTCGATGAAGATCTCGCCGATGGGCTTGCCCGCGGCCCGCTCGACGTCGGCGTCGGTGTCGCGCAGCGTGACGCCGAGGCGTTCGGCCAGCCCGGCGCCGACGGTGGACTTGCCCGAGCCGGGCGGCCCGATGATGACTGCCTTCGGTCGCATGGCCACGCTCACTTGATCGCCAGGGAGGACAGGTATCCGCGCAGGTTGCGGGCGGTCTCCTCGACGGAGTCGCCGCCGAACTTCTCCAGCGCCGCGTCCGCGAGGACGAGCGCGACCATCGCCTCGGCGACCACCCCGGCGGCCGGGACGGCCGTCACGTCGCTGCGCTGGTTGATCGCCTTGGCGGGCTCGCCGGTCGTGACGTCGATCGTGTCGAGCCGCCGCGGGACGGTCGAGATCGGCTTCATCGCGGCGCGCACCCGCAGCACCTCGCCGGTGGTCATGCCGCCCTCGACGCCGCCGGCCCGGTTGGTGCGGCGGCGGACCCCCTCCGGAGTCGCGTCGATCTCGTCGTGCGCCCGCGAGCCGGGCCGCCGCGCGGTGGTGAACCCGTCGCCGAGCTCCACGCCCTTGATCGCCTGGATGCCCATGAGGATGCCGGCGAGCCGGGAGTCCAGGCGCCGGTCCCAGTGGACGTGGCTGCCGAGGCCGGGCGGGAGCCCGTAGGCGAGCACCTCCACCACGCCGCCGAGGGTGTCGCCGGCCTTCTTCGTCTCGTCGATGTGCGCGACCATCCGCTCCGACGCCTCGCCGTCGAAGCAGCGCACCGGGCTCTCGTCGACCCGCGCCAGGTCGCCGGGCTCCGGCAGGACGCCCTCGGGGGCCTCGACCTCCCCCAGCGCGATCACGTGGCTCAGGACGTCCGCGCCGAGGGCCTGCTTGAGGAACGCCTTGGCGACGGTGCCGAGCGCGACCCGCGCGGCCGTCTCCCGCGCGCTCGCCCGCTCCAGGACGGGCCGCGCGTCGTCGAAGCCGTACTTCTGCATGCCGACCAGGTCGGCGTGGCCGGGCCTCGGCTGCGACAGCGGGGCGTTCCTGGCCTGGGCCGCGAGGACGTCGGCGTCCACGGGGTCGGCCGACATGACCGTCTCCCACTTGGGCCACTCGGTGTTGCCGACCTCGATCGCGACCGGCCCGCCGAGCGTCGCCCCGTGCCGGACGCCCCCGATGATCGTGACCTTGTCCTGCTCGAACTTCATCCGGGCGCCCCGGCCGTGGCCGAGCCTCCGGCGGCGCAGTTCCTCGGCGATGTCCCCCGAGGTCACGCGCACTCCGGCCGGCAGCCCCTCCACGATCGCGGTCAGGGCCGGGCCATGAGACTCCCCCGCGGTCAACCATCGCAGCATGGGAGGAATCCTATTGACTCCGCGTGCCCGCCCGTGACGGCGTCCAGCATCTGAGAGGCTCGTCGGGGAGGTGGCGATGGCAAGGGCCGGTGCGGACGGGGTCGAGACGAGGCGGGCGCTGCTGGGCCAGGCGCGGGCGTCCGCCCAGCTGGGGTCGCCGATGTACGCCGAACTGCTCACGCGGGCGGCGGAGGATCCGGGCGCGGTCGTGACGGAGGTGCTCGGGGAGCGCACGCGGACCGGCTACATCCTGGGCATGCTCGGCACGGTGCACCGGCTCGTCCTTGAGGGCCGGGCGCCGGAACTGGCGGCGTACTACCCGACCGCCGGCGGGACGCGGGACCCGCTGGAGGCCTGGCCCGCGTTCCGGGACGTGCTGGCCGGGCACGCGGCCGAGATCCGCGACGGCCTCCTCGATCCGCCGCAGACCAACGAGGTCGGGCGGGCGGCGCCGCTCGTCGGCGGCCTCCTCGCGATCGCCGACGCCTGCCGTCCCGCGGGCGCCCCGGGCCGGTCCCTGCCGGTCAGGCTGCTGGAGATCGGGGCCAGCGGGGGCCTGAACCTGCGCGCCGACCGCTTCCGGTTCCTGCACGAGAGCGGCGCGTACGGCCCGGAGTCGCCGGTCGTCCTGCCGGACGCCTGGCGGGGCCTTCCGCCGGTGGGCGCGCCGCTCGCCATCGCCGAGCGGCGGGGATGCGACCCGAACCCGCTGGACGCGGCCTCGCCCGCCGGGCGGCGGCGGCTCCTGTCGTACGTGTGGCCCGACCAGACGGCCCGGGTGGCGCGGCTGCGGGCGGCGTTCGAGGTCGCCGCGCGGGTCCCCGCGACGGTGGTGAAGGCGGGCGCCGCGGACTTCCTGGAGGGGCTGGCCCCCGAGGAGGGCGTCGCCACGGTCGTGTGGCACTCGACGATGCGCGCGTACATGTCGCGCGACGAGGCCGCGCGCGTCGACCGGAGCATCGAGCGGGCCGGGGCGGCGGCCACTCCCGAAGCGCCCGTGGCGCACCTGTCGTTCGAGGGCCGCGACGCCTCGCGGCTCGACGTCCTGCACGTCGTGACGCTGCGGCTGTGGCCGGGCGGGGAGCCGGTGATCCTCGGTGAGGGCCCGTCCCACGGCCTCCCCACCACCTGGGTCTCACCGCCGCGCCCCCGGTAGGGCGTCAGGACCGGCCGAGGGCCCGATCGATCGCGACCCGCACGGGGGACGACGGAGGCAACGGGCCCGCCGGAATCAGGGGCGGCTGCGCTATGAACCGGGGGACGGTGCCCCGGTGCGCCTGCGCGGCGTGCACCAGGAACGGGTGGCACAGGTACACGTCGCCCGCCTGCCCCGTGGCGTAGGCGAGCGGCCGGTGCTCGGTCGCGGGGACGGCCTTGCCCGCCAGGTCCATGAACGTCAGGCCCGCCTCCCCCGCCGGCTCCAGGATCGGCGGGACGTCCAGGTGGGAGCCGACGCGGATGCGGGTGGGCCCGTCGTCCTCCCCCACGTCGGAGAACAGGAACAGCATCAGCAGCGCGCGGCCCTTCGACGCGACGTTCACCCGGTAGGACATGAAGTCGGCCGGGTCGTCGCCGGGGAAGCTCGCGTCGATGTGCCAGCCGTCGTCGCCGGGCGGCTGGTCGCTGGGGAACCGCACCGGGAACGTGCCGAGGCCGGCGCGCGGCAGCCAGGCGCCCTTCCCGACGACGGCGTCGAACGCGGCGTGCAGGGGGCCGGTGTTCACGGCGGCCCGGAACGGCTCCTCGGCGTGGTCGCCGAGTCGCACGACGGGATGCGTCCACGTCGCGGGATCGTCGGGGTCGCAGCCGGTGTCGCGCCACAGGATGTCGCGGCACTCGGCCGCCAGTTCCCGGGGGAACGCCCGCTCCACCCGGACGAACCCGTCGGCGATGAAGGCGTCAACATCGATCATGGCGCCAGGGTCGCAGAGCGGCCGCGGCGGAGGCCAGCGATTAACCGCGCCCCGGCCGCCCGTACGGGGGGCCTACCTGCGCAGGACGTTCAGTTCGACGCCGCCGACGATCCGGCCGCGCAGGAGTTCGGCGAGGCGGTCGGAGACCCGCTGGACGGTGCCCCGCTCGTCGTGCCCGGGCACGACGGCGAACCGGACGGCGATCTCCGCGGAGGTGCCCTCGACGACGCGGACCCCGCTGACGGAGGTGTCGGAGCCGAACGCGGCCTCGACCGCGGCGAGGATGTCGGGGTCCTCGTGCGGCGGCGGGATCGGGCGGCCGTCGGCGAGCAGGTGCAGGCGCAGCCCGTCCACGGCGAACGGGACCGGGCCCGCCACGTCCACGACCAGGGCGTCGGCCCCCTCGTCGAGGGCGGCGCGGCAGGCGTCGCCGGCCCGCACCGCGACCGGGCGGGCGTCGGCGCGCCAGGCCTTCATCGTCTCGGTGCAGGTGAAGCCGAGCACGCCGCGCCGCCCGTCGTCGCCGATCAGGGTGGGCAGCGCCATGTCGCTCGACTTCTCCCGCCGCAGTTCGCCGGGCGCCGCGGGCTCCTCCTCGGTGAGGACGGCGACGATCGGCACCAGCAGCCGCGCGCCCTGGAGCCGCCGCAGCACCGCGTGCACGCCGACGCGGCCGGACGCGTACCCGGCGAGCGCCTCGCACAACCGGGGATCGGCGCTTCCGTCGTCCCCGGGGAACTGTGGTTCGGGAATGGTCAGTCCGGACACGCCAGGAAGGCTATAGCCTCCGGCGACCGCGAGGGGCTACTCCGCGGATACTCTCCGCGTCCGCGGCGCGCTCACCCGAGGTCGGCGATGGCCGCGACGGTACCGCCGCCCGAGGGTCCCTGGTGCACCGCCGCGACCGACACGAACACCGCCGGGTCGCCGGTCACGGACGCGGCGACGCCGCCCACGCACGCCTTGATCTGCCGGTGCCAGTGCACGTCGGAGTCGTCCAGCATGATGTTGCGGCGTCCCCGGACCGAGCCCCGCGGGTCGGCCTCGCACTTGATGAACACGTTGACGAGCCGGTCGCCGAGGTCGGACGTGCGGGGCCGTTCGGGCAGGTCCAGGCCCGTCGACCGGACGGCGTCCCAGATCCCGTCGGCGTCGAGCGCGTCCTTCATCACCCCGTGCCCGGCCCGGTACCGGCCGCCGATGCCGCGCACGTTGCCGACGACCACGATCTGCGCCCGGTCCAGCTCGACGCCGGACGAGCACGACGCCACCGACGAGTACAGCGACAGGTCCCTGTGGATCTGCCCGGCGGACGGCGGCTCGATCTCGCCGAGCGCGACCGCGATGCCGAGCGCGGTCGTGGAGTTGGAGATGTCCATCGACTTGAGGGTGTCCTCGGTGACCACGTCGCGGCCGCGCTTCCTGGCGTCGTTGATCGTGTCGAGGGTGAGCAGCGGCGTCTTCGTCTGCACGTAGTGGACGTCGGCCGGATCGTCGATCCCGGCGGTCTTCATGGCCTCGCGCACGCCGGCGGCGACGGTCTCCACCATCGCGGGGCGGCCGATGTCCTCGGGCAGGATGACCTCGCTCATCGCGACGCCGACCGACAGCCGCGGCTCGTCGGTGGCGGGGACGCGGGCGGGGTCGGCGGTCGCGAAGACGGTCGCGTGCGGGCTGAGCACCCCGTCCGTGCCGCCCGACCACACCAGCGGGACCCGCGCCACCTCGTCCGCGGTGCGGGTGCCCTTCGCGAGGAGCACCTCCCGGAACGCCCGGTCGGCGAGCAACCGCGTGTAGTCGTTCACGCCGCCGTTGCCCTCGGTCTTGCCGACGACCGCGAGGACCCGGTCGGCCTCCAGCACGCCGTCGTCGATCAACCGGGCCAGCCCGGACGCGTCGGTCACGCTCTCGATGGGGATCTTGCGGACTTCGATCGGATCGGGCACCGTCATCGCTCCTCACCTGCTGTGTTGATCGGTCTCTACCCGGGGTCAGCCCTCGACGACCGTCCCGGCCCTGCCGTGCGCGGCGTCGCCGAGCCGGGCCAGCGAGGCGATCGCGGCGCGCCGCCCGCCGGACGCGACGAACCGCCGCACCGCCTCGACCTTCGGGCCCATGCTGCCGCCGGCGAAGTGCCCCGCGGCGGCCAGCTCCGTCAGCTCCGCGACCGTCGTGCGGTGCAGCGGGCGGGCCCGCGGCGTCCCGAACCCGGTCATCGCGTTCTCCACGTCGGTGGCGATCACGAGGGTGGTCGCCTCCAGGCGGCGCGCCAGCAGCTGCGCGGTCAGGTCCTTGTCGACGACGGCCTCGACGCCGCGCAGCACCCCGCCCGACCGGGCGACGGGCACTCCCCCGCCGCCCGCGGCGACCACGACGTGCCCGGCGTCCAGCAGCACGGCCGCCGCGTCGGCGTCCAGGATCTCCAGCGGCTCGGGCGAGGCGACGACGCGCCGCCAGCCCCGGTCCCCGAACCGCTTCCACACCTGCCCGAGCGCCATCGAGCGGCGGGCCTCCGCCTCGGGGAAGTACCGGCCGATCGGTTTGGCGGGGGCCGCGAACCCGGGGTCGGCGGCGTCCACCAGCGTCCGCGTCACCACGGTCGACACCGGGCGGGCGGCGCCCCGCGCGGCCAGCGCCCGCTCCAGCGCGTTCATGACCATCACGCCGACGGTGGCCTGGGTCTGCGCGCCGCACCAGTCCAGCGGGACGGGCGGCACCACCGCCGACGCCAGCTGGTTCTTGATCAGCAGGTTGCCGACCTGCGGGCCGTTGCCGTGCGTGAGCGCGACTCGCGCGCCCGCCGCGACCAGGTCCGCCACGGGCTCCATCGCGGCCTCGATCGCGGCCGCCTGCGCGTCCGGGGTCGCGCTGCCGTCCGGCGCGGTCATGGCGTTCCCGCCGAGGGCGATCAGGATCCGCTCGCCGCCGTGTCCACCGCTGCGTCCGCCCGCATGGCCCCAGGTCACGGGACGGACGCTAACCCGCGCGGCGGCCGCCCCTCACGGGCGAATTCCGCCCAACGAACGCCGTTTCTTCGGCAAGTTCCGGCGGTTCTCCCCGGCGCCCGCGGAGCGGGGAGGCCTCAGCGCAGGCGCGCGAGACGGCTGACCGCCTCGTCGATGACCTCGTCCTTCTTGCAGAAGGCGAACCGGACGAAGTGGGCGCCCGCCTCGGCGTGGTCGTAGAACACCTGGCTCGGGATCGCGACGACGCCCGCCTTCTCCGGCAGCGCGCGGGCCAGCTCCCTGCCGTCGGTGAAGCCGAGCGGGCGGATGTCGGCCTGCACGAAGTAGGTGCCCTGCGGGCGGCAGGTCGCGAACCCGGCCGCCTCCAGGCCGGTGATGAGCCGGTCCCGCTTGGCCTGGAGCGACTTGCGCAGCTCCTCCACCCACGGGATCTCGTTGCGCAGCGCGTACGCGGCGGCGTGTTGGTAGGGGGCGCTGACCGCGTAGGTGAGGAACTGCTTCACGGTCTGGACGGCCCGGATGTAGGGGGCGGGCGCCGTCACCCACCCGGTCTTCCATCCGGTGACGGAGAACGACTTGCCCGCGGACGACACCGACACCGTCCGCTCGCGCATGCCGTCGAGCGTCGCCAGCGGGACGTGCTCGGTCTCGTCGAACGTCAGGTACTCGTACACCTCGTCGGTGATCGCCACCAGGTCGCGCTCGCGGCAGACGTCCGCGATGGCCTCCAGCTCGTCCCGCGTGAACACGGTGCCGGCCGGGTTGTGCGGCGAGTTCACCAGGATCGCCCGGGTGCGGGGGCCGACGGCGGCGCGCAGCTCGTCCGGGTCGAAGGTGAAGCGCCCTTCCACCGGGCGCAGCGTGACGGGCCTGCGGACGGCCCCGGCGAGCGCGATCACGGCCGCGTAGGAGTCGTAGTACGGCTCGAACACGACGACCTCGTCGCCCGGCCCCGCCAGCGCCAGCACGGACGCGGCGATCCCCTCGGTGGCCCCGACCGTCACGAACACCTCGGTCGCCGGGTCGAACGACAGCCCGTACCGCTCCCGCCGCTGCGCCGCCACGGCCTCCCGGAGTTCGAGCAGTCCGGGGCCGGGCGGGTACTGGTTCGCGCCCGCCCGGACGGCCTCGACGGCCGTTTCCAGCATCCGCGGCGGACCGCTGGTGTCCGGGAAGCCCTGGCCCAGATTGATGGCCCCGGTCCGGACGGCGAGAGCCGACATCTCAGCGAAGATCGTCTCGCCGAATCCCTGCATGCGCTCGACCAATGGCTCGCTCACGCCCCAAGCCTAGGCCCCCGGCCCGGCGTGCACGGCGCCGCCGGGACGGCCTCCCGATCAGATCCAGCCCATGTCGAGGGCGGCGCGGGCGGCGCGGACGCGGGTGGGCTCGCCCATCTTGGCCATCGCGGTGGACAGGTAGTTGCGGACGGTGCCCTCCGACAGGTGCAGGTCGGCCGCGATGCGGGCGGTCTCGGCGCCGGCCCCGGCGAGGCGGAGGACGTCGCGCTCGCGCTCGGAGAGCGGGTTGTCCCCGGCGGCCATCGCGCTGGCGGCCAGCTCGGCGTCCAGGTACCGGCCGCCGCCGTGGATCTTGCGGATGGCGCTGGCGAGCTCGTCGGTGGGGGCGTCCTTGGCGACGAAGCCGCGGACCCCGGCGGACATGGCGCGGCGCAGGTAGCCGGGGCGGCCGAAGCTCGTCAGGATGCACACCGCGCAGCGGGCGCCGGCGGCGTGCAGTTCCTCGGCGACGGCGAGGCCGTCCGCGCCCGGCATCTCGATGTCGAGGACGGCCACGTCGGGGTCGTGCGCGGCGACCGCGGCGCCGACCGCGTCGCCGCGGCCGACCTCGGCGACGACCTCCAGGTCGGGCTCCAGGCCGAGGAGGGCGGCGACGGCGCCGCGGATGAGGTGCTCGTCGTCGGCGAGCAGGACACGGATCACGCGGGCCGCCCGGCCGTGAGCGCCTGACCGGCGTCCGTCCCGCCGCCGCGCTCGTGCGCGGGCGGGAGGGGAACGGCGGCGCGCAGCAGGAACCCGTCGCGGCCGTGCCGGCCGGCGGTGATCTCGCCGCCGAGCACGGCGACGCGTTCGGCGAGGCCGGTCAGGCCCGAGCCCCCGGCGGCCTCGGCGCCGCGGACGCCGTCGTTGCGCATCTCCAGGACCACGGAGTCACCGTAGGGGACGCCGCCGCGAGCGGTGCCGCCGTACACGACGAGCGAGATCGCGCAGTTCCTCGCCTCGCTGTGCTTGATGACGTTGGTGGCGCCCTCGCGGATCACCCAGGCGAGCACCGAGCCGACCTCAGGCGGCAGCCCGTCCGGCGGGCGGCCGATCTCGCAGCGCACCCCGGCGGCCTCCAGCACGGCCCGCACCCCGGCCAGTTCGGCGTCCAGCTCCACGGCCCGGTAGCCGCGGACGGCGGCGCGGACCTCCCGGAGCGCCTCCCTCGCGGCGTGCTGGACGTCGGCCATCTCGGCGCCCGCCCGGTCGGGGTCGTCGCGCACCGTCCGCTTGGCCAGCTCGCTCTTCACCGCGATGAGGGACAGGCTGTGGCCGAGCAGGTCGTGCAGGTCGCGGGAGAAGCGGAGCCGCTCCTCGGTGACCGCGAGCCGGGCGAGGGCGTCGCGCGCCGCGTAGGCCTCCTGGTGCAGCTCCCACATGCGCCGCTGGTACCGGTTGACGAACACGACGAACCCGGAGATCGCGGTGTACAGGGCGAACAGCACCGGGAAGATCGCGTACCAGGGGGCGTCGCCGTCGGGGTACAGGCGCTCCGCGGCGACCGTGCCCACCGCCCCGCAGTACGCCCCGGTGCCCGCGCACAGCGCGGCGATCCGCCTCCGTCCCATCGGGGACAGCACCACGGCCGAGACCCAGAAGACGGGGATGACGCTGAACCACGGGCTGGTGAGCAGCATCAGGCTCAGGGCTCCGGCGACGGCGCCGCTTCCTACGGCGTCGCGCCTGGACGTCGTGCCTTCGAGTCCCGCCCGGACGAGGCGCGCGTAGTACCAGGCGAGCACCGCGAGCCCCGCGACGGCCGCGACGATCACCGGCACGGCCGCGTCGCCGTCGGTGTACGCCTCTTCGAGGCCGTACAGGCCCGGCAGGACGAAGCCGACGGCGGCGAACATGAACGAGCGGTACGTCACCCGCCTGTACCGCTCCAGCTTGCGGGCGGCCTGTTCCTCGATGTCCGCCGTGGTCGCGACCGCCATGGTTCCGTTCCTCCTCGCATCGCACTGTAACGGGGCCCCGCGGCGCGTCAGGCGCGGCGCGGCTCCCACCGGAACCAGCGGGTGGCCAGCAGGCGTCCGAACGCGGCCCAGAAGGCCAGGAGGAAGAACGGCCGCACGCAGCTGAGCCAGCCTTCGGCGATGCCGACGGACGGGTGTCCGGGGCGGTGCACGAAGTCCTGGCCGAAGTACCCCGTCCGGACGATCTCCACGACGGGGCTGAGCGGCACCCACCGGCAGGCCTCCTGGACCCAGCCGGGCAGGCCGCCCATCGGGAACATGACGCCGGCCCCGAGCATGCAGCCGAACATGATCGGCAGGACGGTGAGCTGCGCCAGCTCCGCGTTCGGCGTGATCCCCGAGACGGCGAACGCCAGCGTCGCGAACACGGCGGCGCCGCCCGCGAGCCCGGCCAGCACCAGGACGGGGTCGGCGGGGATCCGGCCGCCCATCGCGGCGCCGAGCAGGACCAGCAGCGCCGCGGCCTGCACCGCGTACAGCGCGGTCGCGGTGAGGACGCTGCCGGCGGTGATCTCCGCGTCCGACAGGGCGGTGCCGCGCAGCCGCTTGAGCGTGCGGTCCTCGCGGCGGGCGGTGAGCACGTTGACGAGGTTCATGAAGACGGCGAAGACCAGGAAGAACCCCAGGTGGCCGGTGCCCTGCAGGAGGGCGCCGTCGACGCCGTCGATCCTCTCGCCGCGGACCGGGACGAGCATGGCCGCGAACAGGACGGGCAGGCCGGCGACGGTGAACAGGGCGGTCCGGTTCCGCCAGAGCAGGACGAGGTCGAGCCGGGCGACGCGCAGCACCGCGGCGGGGCTCATCGACGGGAGGATCATCGGGAGGCTCCTTCGGCGGTGCGCAGGAAGACGTCTTCGAGGGAGGCGCTGCGCGCCCGCAGGCCGTCCAGCCGGACGCCCTCCCGGTCGGCCCAGCGCAGCAGCTCGTAGAGCCCCGACTGGAGCCCCGGGGCGTCGCCGTCTAGGTCGCCGTCGCCGGAGGGCAGGGCGTAGGACGCGACGGCGCGCCCGCCCTCCACCCGGACGTCGGCGCGGGCGCCCCGCAGCGGGGGCAGTTCGGCGACCGGGACGCGCTCGGGCAGCCGGAACTCGATGCGGTCGCCGTGCCCGGCGACGACGTCGGCGACCGTCCCGGACGCCTCGATCCGGCCCCGGTGCAGGATCGCGAGCCGGTCGGCGAGGTGCTCGGCCTCCTCCAGGTAGTGGGTGGTGAGCAGGACGGCCGTGCCGCCTGCCACCACCTCCCGGACGATGTCCCAGGTCGCGCGCCGGGCCTCGGGGTCCATGCCGCTCGTCGGCTCGTCCAGGAACAGGACGTCGGGCCTCCCGAGCAGGGCGAGCGCGAGGTCGAGGCGGCGCTTCTGGCCGCCGGAGAGCTGCCGCACCCGCACGCCCGCCTTCTCGGCGAGCCCGGCCAGGGCGACGGCCTCGTCGCGCGCCCGCGCGGCGGGGGTGAATCCGCGCCAGTGGTCGACGGTCTCGGCGACGGTGAGGTCGGCGAAGAAGCCGCCGTCCTGCAGCATGATGCCCATGCGCGGCCGGACCCGGCGGCGCTCCCGGTGCGGGTCGTGGCCGAGGACGCGGACCGTGCCCTCGTGGACGGTCCGGTGCCCCTCCAGCGTTTCGAGGGTGGTGGTCTTGCCCGCGCCGTTCGTGCCGAGCAGCGCGAACAGCTCCCCCGGCGCGACCTCGAACGAGATCCCGGCGACGGCCTCGAAGTCCCCGTACCGCTGCCGCAGGCCGTCGACGCGGATCGCTGGGTTCGTCTCCATGGCCCCAGCCTCGCGCCCGCGCGTGCGCCCCGGTAGAAGCGCCTGTCACCGGTCCGGGACGCGCGCCGTCAGGTGATCGGCGTGACAGGTGTCATGCCGAGGCCTCAGCCCGCGACGCTGATGACGTGCCGGACGGTGGACAGGTCGCCCGCCACGTCGAGGAGCGCGGTGGCGAGGTCGGTGCGGGCGATCGACAGGCCGCCGAGGACGTTGCGGTCGGCGGCCTTGCGGTAGCGGCCGTTGCCGGGGCCGGCGGTGAGGCGCGGCGGGCGGACGATCGTCCAGGCGAGGCCGCTCTCGCGGGTGACGGCCTCGGCGGCGCGCATGTCGGCGAACGCGTGCTTGAGGAGCGGGCCCAGGACGAGCGGCTTGACCACGAACCGGGTGAACGGGTCGTCGCCCGGTCCGGCGTGGAGCCCGGACGCGCTGGTCAGCACGAACCGCTCGGCCCCGGCCGCCCGCATGGCCGCGATGATGGCGCCCGCGCTGGCCGCGCAGACGCTGGTCGGCCGGCGGCCGTCGCGGGTGCCGATCGCGGTGACGACGGCGTCGCGGCCCTGGACCGCCTCCTCGATCGCCGCCGGGTCCATGACGTCGGCCTGGACGACGTCGGCGCAGGCGCGGACCTCGCCGGGCAGGGCGGCGGGGTCGCGGACGACGGCGGTCACCTCGTGCCCGGCGTCCAGCGCGCGCCGGACGACCTGGACGCCGGTGCCGCCGGTCGCCCCGAACACCGTGAGCTTCATCGGGTCCTCCTGGGAATCGCTGCGAAAGGGGTGAGTGAGTACTTACTAACCTCTATCATGGTGAGCGTTCACTCACCTGTCAAGGGGGGCCTCATTGAGCGACGCGCGCGAACGGATCCTCGACGCCGCGGCGGACGTCATGCGGCGGCACGGGGTCGCCCGCGCCACCACCAAGGAGATCGCGAAGGCGGCCGGCTACTCCGAGGCGCTGCTCTACAAGCACTTCCGCGACAAGGACGAGCTGATGCTGCGCGTCCTGAAGGAGCGCATGCCGCCGTTCACCTCGATGGGCGTCCCGGGCGAGGACACCGTCGAGGCGAACCTCGTCAGGATCGTGCACGGCGCGCTGGGCTTCTACCGGCGCTCGTTCCCGATGATGGTCTCGATGGCGGCGCAGCCGCGGCTGCTGCACGCGACCCGCGAGTCGCTGCGCGAGTACGGCGCGGGCCCGCACGAGCCGGTGCGCGCGCTGGCCCGCTACCTGGACGCCGAACGCGAGCTCGGCCGGGTGGCCCCGTCCGCCGACACGCAGGCCGCGGCGGCCCTGCTGATGGGCGCCTGCTTCCAGCAGGGGTTCCTGCTCTACTTCGCGGAGTCCGAGGACCCCCCCGAGTCGTTCGCCCGCGGCCTGGTCCGGCCCGTCCTCGCCGAGCTCCTCCCCTAGAGTTCGCTCAGCCGGCTCTTGACGACCTTGCCCATGGCGTTGCGGGGCAGGGAGCCGACCAGGTGGACGACGCGGGGCCGCTTGTGCACCGACAGGCGCTCGGCCACGAAGTCGATGAGCTGCCTCTCGCCGACCCCGTCGGCGACGACGTAGGCCGTGACCTGCTCGCCGAGGTCGTCGTGCGGCGTCCCGACGACGGCGGCCTCCCGCACGGCGGGGTGGGCGAGCAGCGCGTTCTCGATCTCCCCGGCGCCGATCCGGTAACCGCCGCTCTTGATCAGGTCGGTGGACGCGCGCCCCACGATCCGGTGCCAGCCGTCCGGGCCGATCGTGGCGATGTCGCCGGTGCGGAACCAGCCGTCCGGCGTGAACGACTCCGCGGTCGCCTCCGGCCGGTTGAGGTACCCCTTGAACAGCAGCGGCGCGCGGACGTGCAGCTCCCCGGGCGTCTCCCCGTCCGGCGGGACGGCCGAGCCGTCCTCCGCGGCCAGGCGGGTCTCCACGCCGGGCAGCGGCGTGCCGACGTAGCCGGGGCGCCGGTCGCCCTCCGCGCGGGCGCTGACCGTGATGAGCGTCTCGGTCATGCCGTACCGCTCCACCGGGCGGTGCCCGGTGAGGGCCGAGAGCCGCTCGAACACGGGCACGGGCAGCGGCGCGCTGCCGGACACCAGCAGCCGCGCGCCGCGCAGGGCCTCGGCGGTGGACGGGTCCGCCGCCGTCCTCGACCAGACGGTGGGGACGCCGAAGAACAGGCTGCCGCCGTCGTCCCGCGCCGCCGCCGCGTAGAGCTCCGGCCTCGGGCGCCCGGTGTGGACGAGGGGCGACCCGACCCGCAGGGGCCCGAGAACGCCGAGGACGAGCCCGTGCACGTGGAACAGCGGAAGCCCGTGGACCAGGACGTCGCCGGGCGTCCAGGCCCACGCCTCGGCGAGGGCGTCGAGCCCGGCGGCGATGGCGCTCCGCGAGATCAGCACGCCCTTCGGCGCGCCCGTCGTCCCGCTCGTGTAGAGGATCAGGGCGGTCGCGTCGGCGGCGATCTCCCCGTGCCCGCCGCTCCCGCCGCTCGGCAACCGGTCGACCGGGAGGAGCGGCGGCTCCGTCCCGGACGCCTCCGTCGCCCCGTCCGCGAGGATCAGGTCCGCGCCGGAGTCGCCGAGGATGTGGGCGCGCTCGGCGGGCCCGGAGTCGGGAGGCAGCGGCACCACGGGGACGCCCGCGAGGAGGCCGCCCACGACCGCCGCGACCGTCTCCAGGGACGCCGTGGCGTGCACGGCGACCGCGTCCGCGCCCCGGATCTCCGCGGCGACGGCGGATGCCCGGCCGAGCAGCTCGTCGCGTGGCAGCTCCCGTCCGGCGATCCGCACCGGGCCGCCCGTCCCGCCGAGCAGATCCATCACTCGCCCCTCTCCTCGTTCTCCCGTTCCTCCAGCCAGGCCATGACCGCGCCGGTGTGCTCGCCCAGCAGCGGCGGCGCGGTGTGCTCGCGCGGCGGCGCGCCGTCGAAGCGCAGCGGCGGCCCCGGCAGCTCGATCGGGCCGAGCTGGGGGTGGTCCACCTCGACGACCAGGCCCTGCGAGCGGGTCTGCTCCCACTCGTACACCTCGTCGATCGACCGGATCGCCCCGGCCGGGACGCCCGCCTCGCCGAACCGCGCGAGCCAGGCGTCGCGCGTGCCGGCCGCGAGGGCCCGCTCGATGTCGGCGGTCAGCTCGGCGCGCCGGGCCGCGCGGTCGGGGATCGTCGCGTAGCGGGCGTCGTCCGGGTCCAGGCCGACGATCGGCGCGAACCTGCGCCACAGGTTCTGGTTCGCGACGCCGATCTGGATCTGCCCGTCCTCGCAGCGGAACGTCCCGTAGGGGGCGATGGACGGGTGGTCGTTGCCGACCGACTCGGGGACGTCCCGGGCGACGGTCCAGCGCGTCCCCTGGAACATGTGGGCCCCGACCACCGACGCCAGCAGCGAGGTGCGGACGACGGCCCCGCGCCCGGTACGGGTCCGCTCGTACAGGGCGGCCAGCACGCCCGCGACGCCGTTGCCCGCGGCGAGGATGTCGGCGATCGACAGGCCGACCTTGCTCGGCGTGCCGGGCGGCCCCGTCACGCTCATGATCCCCGCTTCGCCCTGCATGATCGCGTCGTAGCCGGGCCGTCCGCCCTCGGGCCCGTCGTGCCCGAACCCGGTGATGGACAGGACGACCAGCCCCGGGTTCAGTTCGTGCAGCCGCTCCACCGGGAAGCCGAGCCGGTCGAGCACCCCCGCCCGGAAGTTCTCCACCAGCACGTCGGCGTGCCGGACGAGCCGGGCGAGGACGTCCCGGCCCTCGTCCGACTTCAGGTCGAGGGTGATCGACTCCTTGTTCCGGTTGATCGACAGGTAGTAGGTGCTCACGCGGTCCGCGCCCGCGAACGGCGGGCCCCAGCCCCGCGTCTCGTCCCCAGTGCCGGGCTGCTCGACCTTGATCACGCGGGCGCCGAGGTCGGCGAGCGTCATGGTGGCCTGCGGGCCCGCCACGACGCGGCTGAGGTCGACGATCACGACGCCTTCGAGCGGTCCGGGCAAGGGGCGTTCTCCTTCTCGGGGCTCCGGGGGGACGGCTCCGTTCTCGGGCGGGCCCGGGTACCTGGAAGTATGCCGTCCGTGCCGCCGTCTGCCGTGTCCCACCCCGGAGGAGGGTCCTCCAGCGTGACGTACGCCGCGCTCGCCGCGCGGCTGCTCGCGCTGCCGCCGTCCTGCGGCCCGGTGCGGGTCGTCGCGGTGGACGGCCCGAGCGGCGCGGGCAAGTCCACGTTCGCGGGCCACCTGGCGGAGGTCCTGGTCGGCGCCCCGGTCGTCCGGTCGGACGATTTCCGGGTGCCGTGGGACGCGGACCCGCTCACCTGGTGGCGCCCCCTCCGGGACGCGGTGCTGGACCCGCTGCGGGACGGGCGGCCCGCCGTGCTGCGCCGCTACGACTGGCGCCACGACCGCTACGGCCCCGAGGAGAGCGTCCCGCCCGCTCCCGTGCTGCTCGTCGAGGGCGTCGGCTCCGCCTGGGCGAAGGCGCCCGCCGCCTACCGGATCTGGATCGACGCGCCGTACGACCTGCGCCGCGCCCGCGCCCTCGACCGGGACGGCCCCGAGTACGCCGGGGCCTGGGAGGACTGGGCCGTCCGCGAGCAGGCCCACTTCGCCGCCGACGCCACCGCCGACCGCTGCGATCTCCTCGTGGACGGCACGACCTTCACCCCGCACCGCTTCAGGGCCCTTCCCGGACCGGCGGACGACCGCCCTCCTAGAGGAAACGGCGGATGGGCGTGATCGACAGTTCCTTGGCGCGCTGCGCCACGGAGCGCCGGGCCCACCGGGCGTGGTCGACCCGCTCGCTGCGCGCGAGATCCTCCTCGAAATGGGCGTCCAGGGTCGCGGTCAGATCCTTGTCGATCACGGCCAGCATGACCTCCTCGTCGTGATCGAGGGACCGCCGGTTGAAGTTCGTGGACCCGATGAGCGAGACCATTCCGTCCATGGTGAGAATTTTCGTGTGCAGCATCGACGGCTGGAACTGGTTAATGCGCACGCCGCACTTCAAAAGGTCCTCGTAATGGCGCTGACTCGCCAGGCGGCTCACGCGCTTGTCGGCGTGCGGGCCGGGGAGGAGCATTTCCACCTCGACCCCGCGGGCGACGGTCTCGCACAGCAGGTTGACGAAGTAGTCGTCGGGCGCGAAATAGGCGGAGGCCACCCGTAGCCGCCGCTCGGCCAGCTGCAGGACGACGCGCAGAAGGGTCTGCATGTCCTGCCAGCCGACGCTGGCCGACCCCCGCACCACCTGCACCACGGCGTCGCCGGCCGGTTCGTGGCCGACGAAGCGGTCGCGGTCGTCGAACAGCATGTCGTGGCACTCGGCCCAGTTCTGCGCGAACGCGGCCGCGATCCCGTCCACCGCGGGCCCGCGGACCCGGAAATGGCTGTCGCGCCACTCGCTCTCGTCCCGGGCGTCACCGCACCATTCCTCCGCGATGCCGACCCCGCCGGTGAAGGCCACCCGCTCGTCCACCACCAGGACCTTCCGGTGACACCGGTGGTTCTGCTTGAACGGCGACACGTACACGGGCTTGCGGAACCAGGCGACCGTCACGCCCGCCCGCTCCATCCGCCTCACCAGGTCTTTCTCGATCTGCCAGGCGCCGATGCCGTCCAGCAGCAGCCGGACCCGCACCCCGGCGCGGGCGCGCTCCGACAGCGCGTCGGCGAAGCGGTGGGCGATGTCCCCGCGCCAGTACACGTAGGTCATCATGTCGATGGTGCGCCGCGCCCCGGCGATCTCGTCCAGCATCCGGGGGAAGATCTCGTCCCCGTTGCGCAGGGGCGTCACGGCGTTGCCCTCCGTCGCCGCCACGCCGATCAGCCGCTCCAGGGCGCGGCGGATCCGGTGCGCGCGATCGTCGGACGGGGAGGAGAGCAGGTCGTCTCCGGGGGGCGTCGGTTCCTGCTGCGACACGGTCATTCTGTTGTCTTCTCCTTATGCCAAGGCCGACGATCGACGGACTCGTGCCGCCACACCGAAAGCACGAAAGCGATCGCCGCTCGGCCCGGATGCGTCCCCGCGGATACGCGTTTCATGCCGCCGCGCCATGAGGTGAGAGCGAATCGACATCATTTCCCGGCACCCAATGCACGCGGCCGGACACCGAGAGTACCTCCGCCCGGCCGTGGTCCTTACCGCGCCCGGAAATGGGCCCTGTCAGGAAGACCAGCCGGCCGAAAAGCGGATCACAGAACCCCGGACGCCGGGCGGCCGCTCCCCTCGTCGCGCGCGGCTTCAGGCCGAGGCGAGGAAGTCGAGCACTCTGCTCCAGGTCAGCTCGGACGCGGCGGAGTCGTGGTCGGGGAGATCGGGGTCGGTGTAGAAGTGGCCGACGCCCGGGTAGCGGAAGATCTCCAGCTCGGCGCCGGCGGTCCGGGCCGACCGCCGCAGGGCGGCGACCTGCTCGGGCGGGGCGAAGGGGTCCGGCTCGGCGGCGTGCAGTCGCACCCGGAGGCCCGGCCGGACGGACGCCGGGATCTCGGCGGGGGCGTGCAGCAGGAGGACCCCGGCGGCGTCGGGGCGCTCGGGCCAGACGGCGCCGACGACGCCCGCGCCCATGGAGAGGCCGGCCAGCACGGTCCGGCCCGGCATGGCCTGGAGGGCTTGGCGGGCGCGCTCGACCACCGTCGTCCAGCCGACCTGGTCGGCTATCCGGAATCCCTGGTCGAGCGTGGCCGCGGTACGGCCGCCGAACAGGTCCGGTGCGAGGACCTCATGCCCGGCGCGGCGCAGTCGCTCGGCCGCGGCGAGTTCGGCGGAGCGCAGCCCGAGGACGGAGTGGAACAGCGCGACATGAGCCATACCGGCATCATGCCGTGGACTCCGCCGTCGATCCGGCTCTGGTAATCGGCCCGGCCCGCGGCGAACGTTGACCGCATGAGCATTTCCTTCTCCCTCGACCACATCGGCATCACCGTTCCCCCCGCGGACCTCGACGCCACCATCGACTGGTACTCCCGCGCGCTCGGCTTCACCGTCGACCGGCGGTTCGACACCTACGGCATGACGTTCGTCTTCCTCGTCCGCGGGGACGTCAAGATCGAACTGATGGCGGTCGCGTCGACCCGCCAGGCGCCCACGGACAACGTCCTGTCGAGCATGGACCCGGCGCGCCTGCACCACTTCTGCCTCGCCGTCACCGATCTCGACGCGGCCGTCTCCGAACTGCGCGACCTGGGAGCGGACCTGATCGGCGGGCCCATGGCGGTGGCGGAGATCGGTCAGCGCGTCGCGTTCGTCAGCGACAACCTCGGCAACATCATCGAGCTCACCGAACCCGGCACCCGGCCCGGGTCGTCGGGCTGATCGAGTGCGGGCTCCCCGGCTCAGCCGGCCCCGAGGCCGAGGTGGCGGAGCGCGGCGTCGAGACAGCGGCGGAGGTCGCCGGCGTCCGGGGCCACGGCGGTGAGGAGGACGCCTGGACCGGCGAGCGGGGTGACGACGCCGTGGGCGCGCTCCGGGACGTCGTCGAGGATCCGCGTGCCGGGCGGAAGGTCTCGGTACGCGGGGTCGATGACGAGGAGCTGGCCGACGGCGCGGTTGCCGGCCAGCACGGCGGGGCCGTCCCAGCCGGGGGCGCCGGGGCCGTAGACGGTGTGCTGGTCCAGCAGCGTCCGTCCGCTGTGGCGGACGGTGACGCGGCAGGCCAGCCGTCCTGCCGGCTCGTGTGCGCGGCCGAGGATCTGCTGCTCGCCGAGGACGAGCCGTGCGCCGGGGGCCAGGTCGACGCGGATGTGCTGGCGCAGGTCGCTTCCGGTGGCGGAGATGACGGGTTCGGGCAGCCAGAGCAGTCGCGCGGAGTCCGCCACGCTCAGCGCCACGTCGAGGACGGCGTGCCCGGGCGCCGGTCCGGGCAGTGCGACGGTGGCGGCGGCGGAGATGACGTGCAGGTCGGCGCCCGGCCCGACGACGGCCTCGACGCGCAGGCGGTCGCCGTTGTGCGGGGCGCTCATGGTGTTCAGGAGGCAGACGCGCGCCTGCGGGCCGCGCGGGCGGAGCCGCCGGAGCGCGAACGGGCCGTCGCCGTGGAGCAGCGGCAGATCGGTGACTCCGTCCGCCGCCTCGGCTCTGAGGCGGGCGGTGGCGTGCAGCCCGAAGGGAGCGGGCGGCGCCGCGGTCATGCCCGGGCCGCGGCCTGCTCGGCGAGGCGGCGGCGGACCCAGTCCGCGATGGGGTCGACGCCGTGGTCGGCCTTGACGCTGGTGAGGACGACGGGCAGGGGGCCGCGCGCGGACCGGGCGTCGCGTTCCATGGCGCCGAGGTCCGCGCCGACGTGCGGGGCGAGGTCCGTCTTGTTGATGACCAGGAGGTCGGCGGCGGTGACGCCGGGGCCGCCCTTGCGGGGGATGTCGTCGCCGCCCGCGACGTCGATGAGGAAGATCTGGTGGTCGACCAGGCCCTTGGAGAAGGTGGCGGTGAGGTTGTCGCCGCCGGATTCGATCAGGACGAGGTCGAGGGAGCCGATCCGTTCCTGGAGGTCCTCGACGGCTTCGAGGTTGGCGGAGATGTCGTCGCGGATGGCGGTGTGCGGGCAGGCGCCGGTCTCGACGGCGGTGATCCGTTCGGGGGGCAGCACCGCCTGGCGCAGCAGGGCCTCGGCGTCTTCGCGGGTGTAGATGTCGTTGGTCACCACCGCGATGGACAGGGTGTCGCGCAGCCGCCTGCACAGGGCGGCGACGGTGGCGGTCTTGCCGGAGCCCACCGGGCCGCCCAGGCCGATGCGCAGCGGGCGGGGGCGGTCGCCGGAGCGGGCCGCGGCGGGGGGAATGATGTCGTCGATGACCGGGTCGGTGCGGTGCAGGTGCATGGTGCTCTCCGGGTGTGGCTGTCTTCAGCTGGCGAACAGGCGTACCGGCCAGGCCGCGTGCTGTTCGGCGGTGATGTCCAGGAGCGGCGCGGACGCGGCGGGCAGCGCGTCCACCCCGTCCACCGGCAGGCGCGCGGCATGGCGGGCGGCCTCCGCGGCGACGTCCTCCATGTCGCCGGCGAGGCGGGCGGCGACGGCGGCGGCCTGGAAGGGGTCGAGGCCGAGCAGGCGTACCGCGGCGGTCACCGGCGCGCTGACGCTGTCGTAAGCGGCGGCCTGGGCGGCGTTCCGCGGCGTCAGCCCGGCCGTGCGCGCGGCGACGCCGAGCACGACGGGCTGGTGCGCGCCGCCGGGACGTGCGGCTGCCAGGTGCTCCAGTTCGGGGCTGGGCCAGACGGCGCGGACGGCGCGCGTCAGCTGCCGTCCCAGCCTGCGCGCCACCTGGCGCAGCGCCGGGGCGGGTGTGCGGGCGTCGGCGGCGTCGTCCAGGACCAGCGGGTCGTGTCCGGCCGCCGCGGCGGCGGCCAGCGAGGCCGCGACCAGGCCGGCGGTGGCCAGCCGCCCGCGGCAGAAGTCCTCCAGGGTCGCGGCGTCGCGGACGCGTCCGGCGGTGACGGCGGCCTCGGCGCCTCCGGAGTGCGCGTGGCCTCCGGAGGGGAAACGTCCGTCACCGAGGATCAGAAGCGACACGGGGCTCAACGTGGCTCCAAGGGGTGGGGACCGGTCAGAACAGGAAGTACCGCTGGGCCATGGGCAGTTCGGTCCGGTAGGCCGGTGTGACCGCGTCCTCGCCGACCTCCACGTTGACGTCCCGGCTCCGGTCGTCCTGCTCGGCCGCTCCCCCGCTGCCGTCGATCACCACGGTGAAGCTGTCGGGGTCGACCTCGATGCGCGGGAGGGCGTCGTTCTCGCGCATGTCGGCCTTGGTCAGCCCCCGGGTGCCGGTGATGGTCTCGAAGGGCTTGCGGAGGCCGGGCACGCCTCCGGCGAACCGTTCGGTGACGAAGGTGACCGAGTTGCCGCCCGGGGCCTGCCCGAGGGCGCCGAACATACGGCGGGGAAGCACCGGCTGCGGGGTCGGGACGGCGGCGTTGGCGTCCCCGACCTGCGCGCAGGCGATCTGCCCGCCCTTGATCACCAGGTAGGGCTTGACGCCGAAGAACGCCGGCTCCCACAGGACCAGGTCGGCGAGCTTGCCGGTCTCCACCGAGCCGACCCGGTGGGCGATGCCCTGGGCGACGGCGGGGTTGATGGTGTACTTGGCGACGTAGCGGCGGGCCCGCAGGTTGTCGGCGGCCCCGTCGCCGTCCAGCGGGCCGCGCTGCCGCTTCATCACGTGCGCGGTCTGCCAGGTCCGCAGGACCATCTCGCCGATGCGCCCCATCGCCTGGGCGTCGGAGGACATGATGGAGATGGCGCCCATGTCGTGCAGGACGTCCTCGGCCGCCATCGTCGACGGCCGGATCCGCGACTCGGCGAAGGCCAGGTCCTCCGTGACCTTCGGGTTGAGGTGATGGCAGACCATCAGCATGTCGATGTGCTCGGTGACGGTGTTGACCGTCAGCGGCCGGGTGGGGTTGGTGGACGCGGGCAGCACGTTGCGCCGGGACGCCATCTCGATCATGTCCGGGGCGTGTCCGCCGCCCGCTCCCTCCACGTGGAAGGCGTGGATGCAGCGGCCCGCGATGGCCTCCAGCGTGCTCTCCAGGGAACCGGCCTCGTTGAGGGTGTCGGCGTGGATGGCCAGCTGCGCGCCCGACTCCTCGCAGACCCGCAGGCAGGCGTCGATGACGGCGGGGGTGGCGCCCCAGTCCTCGTGCACCTTGAACCCGATGACCCCCGCGCCGAGCTGGTCCCGCATGGAGTCCGCGGACATCGTCGCGCCCTGGCCGAGCAGCCCGATGTTGACGGCCGAGCCGTCCAGCGCCTCCAGCAGGGAGGTGATGTGCCAGGAGCCCGAGGTGACGGTGGTGGCCTTGCTCCCCTCGGCGGGCCCCGTACCGCCGCCGATGAGCGTCGTCACGCCCGAGCCGAGCGCCTCGTCGAGCTGCTCGGGGCAGATGAAGTGGACGTGGGTGTCCACCCCGCCCGCGGTGAGGATCTTGCCGTTGCCGGCGATGATCTCGGTCTCCGGGCCGATCACGATGTCGGTGGCGACCGCGTGGCCGTCGTGCCGCCGGTTCATGGTCTCGGGGTTGTACGCCTTGCCCAGGGCGACGATGTCACCGTCGCGCAGCGCGACGTCCGCCTTGACGACGCCCCAGTGGTCCAGGACCACCGCCCCGGTGATCACCGTGTCGGGGGCGCCCTCGGCGCGCGACACCCGGGACTGGCCCATCGACTCGCGGATCACCTTGCCGCCGCCGAACACCACCTCGTCACCGCTGTGCCCCGGGCCGCCCGCCCAGTCCTCGTCGATCTCGATCCACAGATCGGTGTCGGCGAGCCTGATCCGGTCGCCCGCGGTGGGCCCGTACAGGTCGGCGTACTCCGCGCGCTCCAGCCGGGGCCGGCACACCTCGGGCTCAGTCACGCAGCTCGCCTCCGACCATCCCGCGAAGCCCCATGACCTTGCGCTCTCCCTGCAGCGGAACCAGATCGACCTCGACCCGGCAGGCGGTCTCGAAGCGCCGCGACTTGCCCGCGGGTATGTTCAGGCGCCTGCCGTACGCGCACTCCCGGTCGGGTTCCGCCTCCGCCGCCACCGGTACCGGCCGGATCTCCAGCGCCGGGTTCACCTCGTAGAAGTGGTAGTGCGAGCCGACCTGCACCGCGCGGTCGCCGGTGTTGCGGACCTCCACCCTCGTCACCGGCAGCCCGTCGTTGATCCCCACGGGCTCCGCCTGCTCGGGGTGCGCGACCTGCCCGGGCGCGGTGACGTCGGGCCGCGCCGGGATGGGGTCGGTGATGGTCACCAGCTTGGTGCCGTCCGGGAAGGTCGCCTCCACCTGGATCATCTCGATCATCTCGGGCACGCCCTGCATCACCTCGCGGCGCGTGAGCACGCCCCGCCCCGAGGCCATCAGTTCGCGGACGGTCCTGCCGTCCCTGGCCCCTTCGAGCACGTGCGCGGTCAGCAGCGCCACCGTTTCGGGATAGTTCAGCCGGAGCCCACGAGCCCGGCGCCCGGCCGCCACGTCGGCGGCCACATGGATCATCAGGCGCTCCTGCTCGTGCGGGGTCAGATGCACAGCTTCCTCCTCAAGGTCGTCCGGGCTCCCCGCGACCGCGCCGCCGAACGGCGCGGCTCACAGACGGCGGGAAGACGGCCGAGCGCTTCCGGGGTCGCACCGCCGGACGCGGCGCCTCTCCGGAGTTGAAGTGTCACTTAGGGTGATTTGGTCTGGAAGGGTTCGCTCGGCCACTCTGGACTCACCGTCCCGAGAGGCAACATTGGCCGGCGGCACATGCCGGGGGGCGCGATCGGGCTTCTGGACCGGCCGAGACGCGCAGCGGATCCTCCTCCGCAATATCCGTGGACCTTCCGGATC
>NZ_JBEZJP010000028.1:0-35727 GCF_040653175.1 Actinomadura sp. NPDC048032 | reverse complement strand
GTCCCTGGGAGGAGCGCGCTGATCCGGCCACGTCATCGGGGCCACCTCCGTGGAAGGCGACCCTCCGAACCTATGCCGGGGTTGAATGCCGTACTAGTCCCCGGCGTCGCTTATTTACCGACGTCTGGGGTTCTCATGGCCGCTAGTGCACGCGGAGCAGAACCGGCCAGGTCTTCGGCCCGACGACCCCGTCGTCGTCGACGCCGCCCCACCGCTGCACGGCCTTCACGGCCTTCTCGGTCTCGTCGTCGAACTTGCCGGTCATGCTCACCTCGGGGTGGCTGCGCGCCAGCAGCAGCCCCTGCAGGGTCTCCACGTGCTCGCCGGAGTCGCCCTTGTTCAGCTGCGGCAGCTTCTTCACCATGTCCTCCGTCCAGTTGCCCCCGCCGTAGGCGGGCCGTCCGTAACCAGCGATGACACTGGAGTCCCTGACGCGGCGCCTCACCGAGTCGCTCGTGTTGCCCTCGATCGTCTGCAGCCGCCCGCCGCCGAGGACCTTCTCGACGACGCCGACATGGTCGATCGCGCCGATGCTGTTGGTGGCGCCCCAGTCGAAGAACACGATGTCGCCGGGCTTGGCCTGGTTGACGCTCGCGGTGGTCCCGCTGTGCCAGCGCCCGGCCTTCTGGAAGTCCTGCGCGTGCCACACGGTGTAGGCGCGGTCCCCGCCGGGCAGGACGGCGCCCGCGTTGCCGCTGTGCCGCGCCCAGTAGGTGATGGCCATGTCGCACCAGGACGCCTTGAGGAACTCGCTTCCGTGCCTGGAGGCGTACTCCCGGGTGATGGTGTTCGGGCGTCCCGCCATCCCGAGCGACTTGCGGGCCTCGGCGATCATTCCCGCGGCGCTCATGACGGGTCCTCCTGCTCGGTCCCGTCCTGCTGGGTCTCGTCCAGGAGGGCCGCGCCCTGTCCGCGGAATACGCCGTCGGCGTCGGGCTCGCCGTACAGCTCCCGGAGGATCTGCTCCTCGTCGGGTTCGGTGGCCCGGTGGACGTCGGGATTCACGTCCACCTCGTCCATGTGAGTCGCTTCCGCGGTGTCTGTTTCGGTCTGGGGGGTCACGTTGCTTCTCCGCAGCGTCGGAGTGTCCGATCGGTCGGGAGCCTGATCCGTTCCGTCAGCGGCTCCGGGCCGACCGTAATGGGAACAACCCCACTTTCTCCGGTTTTTGGGCGAAAACACGTGATTGCTGGATTTCTGCCGTTCACCAGCGACGACGGTCGATCGGCCGGAGCCATTCACGACCCGTCCCTCAGAAGCGTGAGGCCGCCCGGGCCTCGGCCGCGCGGACGCCGTTCGGGGCGGGCGCCACCGTTCTGAGCAGGGGATATTTGGCGTTTCCGGGGTAGGGGCCGCCTATGTTCTTCTTTTTCTCTTCCCGCCTGGGTTGCCTGGGGTCGCTGCTCGTGACCCTGGTGCTCACGTGGGTCGTTTACGTGTTCCTCAGCCGCTGAGCCCGCGGCTCGGGGCGAGGCCCGCCGAGGCGCCGCGGGGGCCTTCGCCGGGAAGATTCCGGTCGACTCCGAGTGATCAGCTTGACAAGGTTCGGTTACCGAGTGTCTCCTTGTGGGCGTGACGAAGCGCGTGCTGACCGACAGCCCCGTGGCCCTGGGCCGCGTGGCCAGCGCGCTGTGTCCTTCGTGTTGTCGCTGATCCCCCTTCCGGGTGATCGTCGCTTCCGCTGACGGTCCCCTTCCCAGCCGGCACACCTGCACGAAGGACTTCCCATGGACCTTTCCGTGGTTCCCGACCTCACCATGCGCGGCCAGGACGATCCGCACGGCCGCGCCACCGCCGTCCGTCCCGCGACCGTCGGGCAGCTCGCCGCCCGCGTCGGCGACCTCGCCGGACGCCCCGGCGAGTGGTGGCGCCTCGTCCGGTTCGACGCCGCCGGGCCGGTGCACGTCCCGCTGGACGGCCGGACCTGGCTGACGACCTGGCCGCCCGGCCACGGCGGGACGATCCCCACCCGGGTCAGCACCCTGATCGCGGGCGAGCTGGCCGAGGTGACGATCACCGCGCGCGGCGTCACCGAGCGTCCGCTCCGGGCCAACCGGGTCCGCGTCCACGGCGGCCCGCCCGCGCTGACGAATCCGGGTCCGGCGTTCGCGGTCAGCCTGCACGCCGGCGCAGGACGTCCCTGGGACCTCCCGCCCACGTGACCACCAGCTCGCCCGAGCGCAGGGCGGCCCGCCCGTCGAGCCGGTCGCGGGAGCCGTTCGCGCAGCTCAGCTTGATCCGGCCCTGCGCGTCCACGGTGCCGGTGCAGAAGCCCGGCGCGTTCAGCGCGGCGGCGCCCCGGTAGAGGAAGAGCGCCACGCGCCGCGAACCGGATCCCGCCGTCCAGGTGCCGTCCAGCGGCGACTTCTTCTCCGCGCCGGGCCGGACCCCGTTCAGCACCGGCGGCGTCGGACGAGCCGCCGGCGCGGCCGGCGAGGACCGCGCCGGCTCCGGCTCTCCCGCGTCGCTGCAGCCGGCCAGCGAGGCGGTGAGCAGCGCGGCGAGGGACAGGCACAGCGTGGCCACGGCCGGCCGCATGGGTCCTCCAGGGAAAGAGAGCGCGCGGCGGGCCCCGGGGGATTAGGCCCGCCGCGCGTGCACCGGGGGTCGGCGCGGGACGGCCCGGACCGCCCGGAGGTCCCACGCAAGATCCACACCAATAGAAACCCGTGGGTTTTTCACGTCAAGGGGGACGGGGGCCTCCGGCCGCTTCCGGTCAGCGGCCGGCCTGGGAGGGGGCGCGCCGGGCCCGGGGCGGCCAGGAACCCGTACGGCGCCGGTCATGCCAGGTCAGCCGGGGTCGCCGGTCAGGTAGGGGGAGGCGGCCTCGCGGCCGACGAGGGGGAGCAGCGCGAAATAGGTGAGGGACGGCAGCAGCGACGGAAGCTCCTCCGCCTCGCCCGTCTCCATCTGGACGTGGATCGCGCTGTAGATGCCGCCCACGATCGCGTCCACCACCGGGGTCGGAACGGGCGCCAGGGACGGATCGGTGAAGAAGGCGCGGAACCGGGCGAGATTGTCGATGCGCGCCTGCCTGACCTGCGGCCCCGCCGCGTTCACCTCCACCAGCGACGCCCGCGCGAACCGCGGTTCGCGGGCGAGGGCGGCGAGGAGCGCGCGAAGCGCCGCGTGGATGCCGTCCGGCCAGGACGGCGCGGCCTCGTAGGCCTCCGTCATCCGGCGGAGCAGGATGTCCATGCCGCGCTGGTAGGCGGCGAGGAAGCACGCGTCGAGGTCGGAGAAGTGCGCGTAGAACGTCTTCTTCGTGACGCCCGCGCCCTCGGTGACCCCGCTGATCGTCGTGTGCGCGAAGCCCCGCTCCGAGACGACGTGGACGAGCGCGTCGATCAGCCGCTCCCGCTGGATCCCGGCGACGGTCTCGGGGGCGAGGCCGTGGCGGCCCGGCTTGATGGCGCGGCGCGGGTCCAGCGCGGACCGGGATCCGGGCAGCGCCTCGGCGCACCCCGTCTCCGGTGTCCCGGCCTTCCCCGCCATCGGCCCTCGATCCGTCACCTGCCGTCGAGGTCACATTACTCGGCGTTCGCCGTCCGGGGGGAAGCCCCGGGCCGTGCGGCACGGGTCACAGCGGCGCCGCGGCGCCGGCGCGTCAGCGCAGGTGGCGGCGCCGCGAGCGGGTCAGCACCCGGACGGTCCCGACCAGCCCCAGGCCGATCAGCACGACCGGGACCATCGCCGTCACGGGCAGGACGTCCCCGTCCGTCAGGCCGTCCGCGAGGAACAGCCCCGCCAGGGCGAGGAAGAACAGCCCCGTCACGGGCCCCGCCGGATCGAACCGGAACCGCTTCTCGCCCGCCGCCTTCTTACCGGCCATCTCCCTGCCCGCCTTCACTCGCTGTGACCTGTCTCGCCGGAACCCGTCCCACGGGCGCGCGCGATCTCAGACACGGTGCACGTCCACGTCTCCGAGCTTGCCGCGGATCCGCAGGACGATCACCGGCGGGTTCGCGGCGTGCGCGACCTCCGGCTCCAGGGTCCGCACGACCCTGGCGGCGGGCCCGCTCGTCGTCCGGTGGTCGATCCGCACGTCGCCGAGACCGATCCGCGCGTCCACCAGCACCCGGGCGGTGGGCGGCACCGTGACCTCCAGGCCGCCGAGCCCGACCTCGGCGTCGATCGTGATCCGCTGGCCGGCCGCGACCGGCAGCGCGGTGAGGTCGAGGTCGCCCTGCCCGACGCCCACCTTGTACACCCGGCCGATCTGCGAGGTGTCGGTCGGGCGCCAGTCGACCTCCCCGTACTCGGCGTTGCGCGGGACGTCGCCCGCGACCGCGGTGGTCAGCATGGCGAGGGTCAGGGCGGTCCCGGCCGCCGCGAGGCCGCCCGTCCGGAACCAGCCGCCGACGACGAGGCCGAGCCCGAGGACGGCGAGCGCGGGCGCCATGACGATCAGCCAGGAGTCCGGGGCGGGGTGGTCCTTGGCCACCGGGATCAGCGCCGCGCCGGCGCCCATGGCCGCGAGCAGCGTGATCGCCGCCACCGGCGACGTCCGGCCGCCGCAGCCTTCCCGGGCCGGCGCCGGGGGCGCGGCGCCGGGCGCGTCCGTCCACGCGGCCGAGTACGCGGCGAGATCGATCATGCCCTCGGGCAGCCCGCCCCGCCCGGAGGCCCCGGGCCCGCCGAGCGGCCCGTGCTCGCCGAGGGGGCCGTGCTCGCGGGGAGGAACGTCCTTGTCGAGCGAGACGCCGCCGACGGACGCGGTCTCGGCCCGCGCCCACTTCGCGGAGGGCTCGGGCGTGTGCCCAGTGATCCGTTCGGGGACGGTCCGCGCCACGGAGATCAGGTCGACGCCCCGGGAGTGCGCGACCAGCAGCACCAGCCCGACCACCACCAGAGGCGCGATGGCGTCGGTGGGGACCCCGCCGAAGAGGCTGAACGCGACGCCCACGCACAGCAGCGCGCCGAGGATCGTCAGGACGGCCTGCCCGTCGAACCACCGCTTGAGCCACTGCTCGGCGAGCGACGACTCGCCCGGGCTCGCCGGCATCAGCAGCGCCGCCACGATGTAGAGGAAGATCCCCTGCCCGTGCGCGAGCGCGAGGACCGCCAACCCGACGCGGAACACGACCGGGTCGATGCCGGTGTAGCGGCCGAGCCCCGTGCACACGCCGGCGAGCACCTTCCGCTCGGCGTCCCGCGAGAGCCGCCGGTAACCGGCCGCGCCGCGGTCACCGGTGGCGGGCCCGTCGTCGGTGCGCCCGTGCAGGTCCTCGTTCTGGCCCTCTTTCTCGCCCATGACAGCCATGGTCGCCTGCCCCGCGCGGCGCGCGGTATCGGGGTCGTCCCTGATTCCGACCCTGAGACCGGCCCGGGGTGGTTCCCTGATGCGAAACATGTCCGGGCGTGTGACGATCGGTGACGTGGGAGAACCTGGGGAAGGACGGCGGTGAGCCAGGAGACGGCGGAACGGCCGGCGGCGCCGCCGGGACCGGCGGGCGCGAGCCCCCTCGGGCCGGCCCGGCTGGAACGGGCGGCCGAGGGGCGGCTCGTCGCCGGGGTGGGCCGGGGGCTGGCCGTGCACCTCGGCGTGGACGTGTTCCTCGTCCGAGGCGCCTTCGTCCTGCTCACGATGGCGAGCGGGCTCGGGTTCGCCGCCTATGCCGCGTTCTGGATCCTCCTCCCCGTCCGGGAGAGGTCCTCGGCCGAGGCGGCCGGGCGGCGGCGCGGCCGGGACTGGGGCCAGCTGCTCGCCTACGCGGCCGTGGCGTTCGGGCTGGCGGCGCTGCCGTGGGGCGCGGCCGGGGTCGTCCGGTGGGCGCTGTGGCCGTTCATCGTCGGCGGCGTCGGCGCCGCGATCCTGTGGCAGCAGGCCGACCGCGACCAGCGGCAGCGCTGGACGCTGCCGCTGCGCCAGAGGTGGCTGCGCAGCCTGCTCGGCCTGCTCCTCGTCGTCGGCGGCATCGGCGGTTTCGTGGCGCAGAAGGTGGAGGCCGACCAGGCGCGGTCCGTCCTCATCGCCATGCTGATCATCCTGACCGGGGTCGCGGTGATCGTGACGCCGTGGGTCGTGCGGCTCTGGCAGGACCTCGACGCCGAACGGCACGAGCGGATCCGGTCCCAGGAGCGCGCGGAGCTGGCCGCCCACATCCACGACTCGGTGCTGCACACGCTGACCCTCATCCAGCGGAACGCGCACGACACCCGCGAGGTGCAGCGGCTCGCCCGGTCCCAGGAGCGCACGCTGCGGAGCTGGCTCTACCAGCCGCGCGCCGACCCCGACCAGACGTTCGCCGCCGCGATCCGGGAGGCGGCCGGAGAGGTCGAGGACGACCACAACGTCCCGATCGAGGTCGTCTGCGTGGGCGACACGGCGCTGGACGACCGGCTCGGCGCCGCCCTCCAGGCCGCGCGGGAGGCGATGGTGAACGCCGCCAAGTACGCCGAGGCGCCCTCGGTGTCGGTGTACGCGGAGGTGGAGGGCGACGAGATCGCCATCTTCGTCCGCGACCGGGGCAGGGGATTCGTTCTCGACCAGGTCCCGGAGGACCGGATGGGCGTCCGAGGGTCCATCATCGGACGTATGGAGCGCAACGGCGGCAAGGCCACCGTCCGCACCGCGCCGGGCGAGGGCACCGAGGTGCGCCTGGAGATCAGGAAGTCGTGAGCGCGGCCGCCGGGGCGGCAGCGCGGGGTGAGGTGGAGCGGGACGTGGGCATGAGCGGGTCGTTGAAGAGGGTCGTGCTGGTCGACGACCACCAGATGTTCCGGACCGGCGTGAAGGCGGAGCTGGGCGGGGGCGTCGAGATCGTCGGGGAGGCCGGCGACGTCGACGAGGCGGTCGCGGTGATCCGGGAGACGCGGCCGGACGTGGTCCTGCTGGACGTCCACCTGCCCGGCGGCGGGGGCATCGAGGTGCTGCGGCGGCTGCACGGCGCCGTCTCGTCCAAGTTCCTCGCGCTGTCGGTGTCGGACGCGGCGGAGGACGTCATCGGCGTCGTGCGCGGCGGAGCCCGCGGCTACGTGACCAAGACGATCTCCGGCCCCGAGCTGACGGACGCGATCGGCCGGGTCGCCGACGGGGACGCCGTGTTCTCGCCGCGGCTCGCCGGATTCGTCCTGGACGCGTTCGCCGCCACGGACGCCCCGTCCGTCGACCCGGAGCTGGACCAGATCACCCAGCGGGAGCGCGACGTGCTGCGGCTGATCGCGCGCGGCTACGCCTACAAGGAGATCGCCAAGGAGCTGTTCATCTCGGTGAAGACGGTGGAGACGCACGTCAGCAGCGTTCTGCGGAAACTCCAGCTGTCGAACCGGCACGAGCTGTCGCGCTGGGCCGCCGCCCGCCGCCTCGTCTAGAGGGGGAACAGCCTGCCCGGGCGGGCCGGGAAGTAAACGTTTTCACTGCGGTTGTGAGCGAATCGTAATCCCCGGTTGCCGCGCATCATGATCACGAACACCCTCCGGTGTGGAACAGTCGCTCGTCATGACCTATCCACCACCCGGGCCCGCGCAGCCGGGCCCGCAGGCCCCCTATCCGCCCCAGCCCCCGCCCCCGCCGATGCCGGGCGACCACGGTCCCGGCTCCCCGTACGGATCCGATTCCGACAAGACCAACGGGCTGGCGATCGCCGCCTTCGTGACCGGCCTCCTCGGATGCCTCGGCGTCGTCGGCCTCGTCCTCGGCGCCGTCGCGCTCAGCCAGATCGCGAAGAAGGGCGGCAAGGGCCGCGGCCTCGCGATCGCCGGGATCGTCCTGTCCTGCCTGTGGCTCGTGGGCGGCATCGCCGCCTTCGCGCTCAGCGGAGACGGCTCGTCCGACGGCGCCGGGGCCGCGCCCAAGGTGACCCCGACCAAGCCCAAGGAGGTCGACGCCGAGAAGATGAAGCTCGGCGACTGCATCAACGACAACTCGGGCGCCACCAGCACCGCGACCGAGGCGCCGGTCGAGGTGGAGAGCGTCAAGATCGTGCCCTGCACGGGGCCGCACGACGGCGAGGTGACGGCCGTCTTCCGGCTGAAGGGCTACGTCATGCCGCCCGAGGCGCGGCTCCAGCAGCTCGCCCTGACCGGGTGCAAGCTCCGCACGCAGGCGCGGATCAACCGCGACCCGGCCGCGCGGGGCATCGCGAACTCCTACTACTACCCGACCGCCGACTCGTGGAAGTCCGGCGACCGCACCGTCACCTGCGTCGCCGTGGCCGCCGCCGACGGCAAGAAGCTCTCGCGACCTCTGCACCGCTGACGTTCCCGGCGTACGCTGGGCGGCCGGCCCGCCGCCCGGTCCGGAACCGCGGCTCCCCCGGTTCTGCGCCCGCCTCTTTCCGTACCGGTTTCTCCGGACCAGAGGCCTTCCCTCCGCGCGAACCCCCTCACGCCCCCGACCCGCGCAAGCCGTCGACCACCATGTCGGCGACGTGTTCGACGGTGGACACTCCCGTCTCCATCGTCGGGTTGCCTCCGCTGCACACCGCGATGAGGAAGTCGTGGCCGGGCCCGCTGACACGGCCGATGCTGTTGATCGACCAGCCGTGCCCCTGGAAGCGGAGCGGCACCCAGCCGTTCTTCAGCGCCACCCTCTCTCCCGGACGCGCCGCCGCGCTGACGCCCCACGCCTGCTCGTCCAGCACGGACCCCATCAGACCGAGGACGTACCGGCGCCCGCGCGCCTCCAACGGGCTCTCGTCCGACGCCAGGTTCGTCAGGAGGCGCACCTGGTCGGCCGGGCTCGTCCAGGACGACCCCCATGAGGTGGGGAACGGCTTCGTGTCCTTCAGCCCGAAGGCCAGGTTCGTCCTCGCGACTCCGGGGCCGCGACCGGCCGCGGAGTACAGGGCGTCCGCCGCCGCGTTGTCGCTCTCCCTGATCATCGTTCGGGCCAGTGCCCGCTCCGTGCCGCTCAGCCCTCGCCCGCCGGCCTGCCGCTGCAGCAGGAGGCTCGCCAGGATGTCGACCTTCATGATGCTGGCGGAGACGAACCGCCCGTCCTGGTTCTCGCCGAACGACGCCCCCGTCCTGAGGTCCTTCACCATCACCCCGGCCCTGCCCGGACGGTTCCTGACATAGGCGCGCACCGCCTGGCGCAGCGCCCCCGAGTCGAACGGGCGACTCGCCAACCGGACCGTGGACACGTCCCGTCCCGCCGATGAGGACTCGCCCGCGTTCGCGACGACACGGCCCCCGCGCGGCGCCCCGTCCGCCATGAACCAGTAGGCGGCCGAACCCGCCCCGCCACCCGCCAAGAGAGCGAGCACAACCAACTGACGCCGCATCGATTCCCCCGAAACTCATGCGACCCAACCAAGAATGAACGCGTGGCCTACCGGCTGCAGGTGAGCCCTCTAGCCGTGCGCGACTCATCGGCCGCGCACGAGTTCTTGGTCGTGCGCGGCCGGACGGGTTCTGCGTGGCTCTTCAGGGGCAGGCGCTCGCGGGCGCGCGTCCCCGTGGGCAGGTGTCGCCCCGGGGTGCGCGCCTGGGCGGCGTGTGGGCCTAGAGGGCGCCTGGCAGGCGGGCCGGGCAGCCCGGCTCGCAGCGCTCGGAATGCCGCGCCAACCGGCGCGCGTACGCGTCGAGGCGGCGACGCAGGACGGCGCTGGTGAGCGGTCCGGTGCCCGGGAAGCCGTCCACCTCGCCGCGCCAGCGGATCAGCGTGCCCGCGAAGTGCGGCTCCAGGGTGATGTCGGCGCGAAGGCGCCGCTCCGGGTGGCCGGCCAGCGCGATGTAGCCGTAGTGCCGCGGCGGGTCCCAGGCCACGACCTCCTCCCGCCACGACCGGACGTACCGGACGGCGCCGAGCCCGTTCGGGTGCTCCTCGCCGGCGGACTCCCGCCGCACCCTGGTCCAGAAACCGCCCCACTCGTCCCATGCCTCCGGCACGCAGACGTGCTTGAAGATCACCTCAGGCGCGGCGGCGGATGTGGCGGTGGCCTCGATCTCACGCGGCATGACGACCCCCCGAGTTCTGTCACATGGGGGTACATGCCCGCTCGGAGGCTGATTACGGCTTGTAAGAGACTGTATTTGCTAAGTGACCGAGACTTGAGTGACCTGACCGCTTCGGTGAGCCTTTGCGAGGGCGGCGCATTACCCGGGGGTCGCGTTCCCCGGGAGTCGTGGCGGGGCTCAGGCGGTGTCGACGACCTGGAACGACTCGGCGAGACGTCCCTCGGGCAGCCCCGCGGCGGCGGCGTTGGCCGCGAGCCAGCCGCGCAGCATCTCCGGCAGGCCGTCCCCCATGTGGGCGGTCTGGCTCGCGTGGGCCCGCAGCGCGTTCACCTTCCGGTCGAACTGGTCGGTGATGTCGACGTAGTGGTTCACCTCGGGGCCGCCGGACAGCCACACCTCCCGCGCCGTCCACGCCTCCAGGCCCTCGTCGGCGAGCAGCTCCGGATAGGCGTAGGGGTTGCGGGCGTCGGGGTAGACGGCGTCGAGCGCGGCCGCGCCGACGGCCCGGTGGTCGGGGTGGCTGGGGTAGATCCGCTCGTAGTTGCGCTCGGGGCTCGGCATCAGCACCCGGTCCGGGCGCACCTGCCGGATCACGCGCGCGATGTCGCGGCGCAGGCCGAAGCCCACCTCGACCCGCCCGTCCGGGTAGCCGAGGAACCGGACGTCGCCGACCCCGACGCACTTGGCCGCGGCGCGCTGCTCCTCGCGGCGCAGGACGGCCATCTCCTCGCGGGTGACGCCGTCGTCGAAGCCTCCCGCGTCGCCGTCGGTGATCATGAGGTAGACGACCTCGATCCCGCGGTCCGTCCAGTGCGCCACCGTCCCGGCCGCGCCGAAGTCGACGTCGTCGGGGTGCGCCATCACGGCCAGGATCCGCTGCACTTCGCTGTCGTCCAGAACGTTGGTCACATCTTCAACAATAAGGTCGGCCAACGGTCCCGGCATACCCGGACGCCGTGCTTTCAGCGAACGTTCCGGGTGCGCCGGGTGACCGGATCCGAGGCGGCCGGGAGGCGGCTCCCGCTCAGAAGGTGAGCAGGGCCGACAGCAGGCGCTCCTGGAACCGCGCGACGTCGCTGCCCACGGCCACCTTCACCGGACGGCGGGTGTCCTCGGCGGGCAGCGAGCGGGCGTCCCACACGGTCGTGCCGCGCGTCAGCTCGCCCCGCAGCTCCACCCGCACCGGACGCTGGACGTACTCGCCGAGGTCCGGGTCGACGACCAGCATCGCGGCGAGGGCGTCGTGGATGACGGCACCCCGGCGCCTCAGGGTGGGGGTGTAGGCGTCCGCGTAGAACTCCAGGATGTTCGCGGCGAACCGGGCGACGGGGGTGTCGTGCGCGGCCAGCCTGTCCAGCCAGTCGTCGTGGACGGCGGTCGGGTGCGTCGCGTCCAGCGGCACCAGGACGATCGGCCAGTCCGCCGCGAACACCAGGTCGGCGGCCTCGGGATCGTGCCAGATGTTCGCCTCGGCGTGCGTGGTGATGTTGCCGGGGTGGTCGAACGCGCCGCCCATCACCACGACCTCGCGGATCAGCGACGGCAGCTCGCCGTCCAGCAGCAGCGCCGAGCCGAGGTTGGTCAGCGGGCCGGTCGCGAGCAGGGTCAGCTCGCCGGGCATCGCGCGGGCCAGCCGGACGATCTGCGCGGCGGCGGGCTCGGCGACCGGGCGCCCCGCGGGCGCGGGGAGGTGCGTGTCGCCGAGGCCGTCGGTGCCGTGCCAGTCGAGCGCGTAGTGGACGTCCTGCGCCATCGGCCGGGCGGCGCCGACCGCGACCGGCACCACGGGCCCTCCCGGCCCGGGCTCGCCCGCGGGGACGCCGGCGGCCTCCAGGACGCGCAGCGTGTTCAGCGCGCCGGTCATCGGGTCGATGTTGCCGTGCACCGTGCCGACCGCCGCCAGCTCCGCCCTCCCCGCCCGCACCAGCGAGGCGAGGTACAGCAGCGTCATCGCGTCGTCGATGCCGGTGTCGCAGTCATAAAGGATCTTCGGTGCCTTCGTCACGGGTGCAACCTATGCGGGCGCGGGCCTCCGGGCACCCCCGGTTCGCAAGATCGGCGATTGGGCCTGGGAGGGGGCGCTTCGCCGGGGTAAGCCTGAGACATGCGCAAACTCATCAACGCCCCGGCGGACGTGGTGTCCGACGCCCTGCGCGGGCTGGCCGCCGCGCACCCGTCGCTGAAGGTCGACCCGGGGACCGGGACCGTCATCCGGGGGGACGCCCCGCGCACCGGGAAGGTCGCCCTGGTCTCGGGCGGCGGATCCGGGCACGAACCGCTCCACGCCGGATTCGTCGGCCACGGGATGCTGGACGCGGCCTGCTGCGGGGAGGTCTTCACCTCTCCCGTCCCCGACCAGATCATCGCCGCGACGATGGCGGTGGACGGCGGCGCCGGCGTGCTGCACCTGGTGAAGAACTACACCGGCGACGTCATGAACTTCCAGATGGCGGCCGAACTCGCCGAGGACGAGGACATCGAGGTCGTGTCCGTCATCGTCGACGACGACGTCGCGGTGGAGGACAGCACGTTCACCGCCGGGCGGCGCGGCACCGGCGCCACGCTGTTCGCCGAGAAGATCGCCGGGGCGCTCGCCGAGGAGGGGGCCCCGCTCGCGGACGTGGCGGCCGCGGCCCGGGAGGTGAACGAGCGCAGCAGGTCCTTCGGCGTGGCGCTGTCGTCCTGCACGGTCCCGGCGGCCGGGACGCCGACGTTCGAGCTGGGCGAGGACGAGATGGAGCTCGGCATCGGCATCCACGGCGAGCCCGGCCGCGAACGCGTCAGGATCGGCACCGCCGCGCAGATCGTGGACGCCGCGCTCAGCGCGATCGACGCGGACATGCCGCTGTCGGGTTCCGAGGTGCTCGTGCTGGTCAACGGGATGGGCGGCACCCCGCTGATCGAGCAGTACGTCGCCTACGCGGCGGCCGCCGAATGGCTGGAGGGGCACGGCGCGACCGTCGTCCGCCGCCTGGTCGGACCGTACGTGACCAGCCTGGAGATGGCGGGCTGCATGATCAGCGTGTGCCGGGTGACGCCCGAGCTGGTCCGCCTGTGGGACGCGCCCGTCGAGACGCCGGGGCTGCGGTGGGGCCGATGAGCGCGGACTCGATGGACGCGGGGGACTTCGCGGCCTGGATCAGGCGGACGGCCGAACGGGTGTCCGCCGACGCCGAGCGGCTGACGCGGCTGGACGCGGCGATCGGCGACGGCGACCACGGCCTCAACCTCGACCGCGGCTTCCGCGCCGCCGTGGAGGCGCTGCCCGGGGACGCCCCGCCGGGGAAGGTGCTGATCGCGGCCGGCCGGGCCATCGTGTCGAAGACCGGCGGCGCGTCCGGCCCCCTCTACGGGACGGCGCTGCGCCGCGCGGGCAAGGCGTTCGGCGACGCCGCCGACGTGGACGACGCCGCGCTCGGCGCCGCGCTCCGTGCCGCCCTGGAGGGCGTCCAGGATCTCGGGAAGGCCGCCGAGGGCGACAAGACGATGGTCGACGCGCTGGCTCCGGCCGTCGCGGCGTACGAGGCGGCCCTGGCGGACGGCTCCGGCCTCGCCGGATGCGCGCGGGCCGCCGCCGAGGCCGCCGCGAAGGGCGCGGACGGCACCGTCCCGATGCGGGCGCGCAAGGGCCGGGCGAGCTACCTGGGCGAGCGCAGCGAGGGGCACATGGACCCCGGCGCGTCGTCCACCGCCCTGGTGCTCGAAGCCCTCGCCGACGTCGCGGAATCCGCGGGGGTGGCGTGACATGGTCGGCATCGTCATCATCTCCCACAGCCGGACGCTCGCCGAGGGCGTCGCCGAGGTCGCCCGCGCCATGGGCGTCGGCAAGGCCGTCGTCGAACCCGCCGGAGGAGATTCCGAAGGGCGTCTCGGGACGAGCATCGACCTCGTCGAGCAGGCGGTCGCCGCCGCGAACGGGGGCGACGGCGTCGTGCTGCTCGCCGACCTCGGCAGTTCCGTGCTGACCGCCAAGATGCTCATCGAGGACGCCGAGGGAGACGACGTCCTGCTCGCGGACGCCCCGCTGGTCGAGGGCGCCGTCGCCGCCGCGTCCATGGCCGCGACCGGCGCGGACCTCGCCGCGGTCCACGCCGCGGCCGAATCCGCCCGCGACCACCGCAAGACGAGCTGACCCCGCGTCCGTGCCCGGCCGGCGGCGCCCCGGCCTCACCGCGGCGCCGCGCGGCCGGGACGTTCCGCGGGTTCGTCAGGGGGTGGCGTCGGGGCCTTCGAGGAGGGTGCCCAGGACGGAGGCGACCCCGGCGGTCGGGTCGCCCCGCACCTCGTAGACGCGCGGCTCCCCCTCCGCCCCGTACTCCTCGCCTCCGTCCCCGGACACCGTGATCCGGTACGCGGGGAGGTCGGCGCCGATCTCGCCGGGCTCGCCCCGGGCGTGCGCGGCGGCCAGCGCGTCCACGGCGTCGCGGACGCGGCCGGCCTGTCCGGCGGGGAGGGTCGCGGTGTCGTACTGCGCGACGACGGCGCTCTGGCCGGTGAAACCGCCGGTGCTCTCGATCGTCACGCGCATCCCGCGCACCTCCCCGTCGACTGGCCTGCTCCTTGCTCGCTACCCGCTCGCCGCGGGTCGCTACCTCCCGAACGGTGCCGCCCGGCGACCGCCCGGCCGGTGCCGCTAGCCGAACGTGCTGCGCAGTTCGTCCAGCTGGCTCCGGAGGATGTCGTCGTTGTCCAGCGGACCGCCCTGGGCCAGCTTCTCCTCGGGGACGAGCCGGTACTCGGGCATCTGCATGGTGCCGCAGCAGCGCGACCGGTCCTGGGCGGCCAGCAGGCTCGCCGAGTTCTCGTCGTGCGGCTCGACCTCGGTGACGTCCTGGCCGTCCCCGGTGTACGCGGCCTCGGTCATCGCCATCTGCCCGCTCATCAGGTCGCGCAGCGGCGTCGCCGCCGTCGTGATCTCCCGGACGGCGAACCGGTTGCGGATGAACGTCCGGTAGACGGCCGGGTCGCCGCGGCTCGCCGAGGCCTGGAGCATCCTGTTCGCCACGTCCACGTACCGGGCGCCGGTCGCGGGGGCCGCGACGATCGCGTCGAACACGAGCTTGCACAGCGCGGACGCGGTCTCGATCAGCACGATCGTCGCGTCCTTCGTGCGCTGCTGCCGGCTCATCTCGAAGGTGTAGACGTCGGCGAGGATGTCGTAGATCGCGCCGGTGAACACCTGCGAGATCGCGTGCACCTCGTTGCCGACCTCGCTGAGCTTGAGGTCGTTGTCGGCGTTGCGGAGCCCGGACGGCATGCCGAGCGCCTGGCCGAACTGCTCGGCCAGCTCCGCCAGGAACGACCTGTCGTGCAGGTTCGCCTTGGTGAGCGCGACGAGCGCGTCCGCCTGGTCCGGCTGCGCCAGGGCCAGGAAGATCGCCGTGATGTCGCCGAACGACTCGTGCAGCCCGCCGGTCTGCGGCGGCGCGTCCGCCGACAGCCAGCCGGGCTTGAGGCCGTCCAGGACCGCGTGGCCGGTCTCGTGCGCGACGATGTCGAGGGACTGGCACGTGTAGAGCACGTTCTGCGGAGGCTGTCCCTTCGGCGTGAAGAAAAGGAACTTCAGCGCCTTGGCCGTCCGCGTGTAGAACGCGTTCGCGCCCTCGGCGGCGTGCGGGAAGACGGTGATGCGCTCGGTGTTGCCCCCGACGTTCCACGCGAACGGGATCGGGACCCCGCCGTTGTGGCGCTCGTACATGGCGATCGTCTCCCGGACCACCGCGAACGTGTGCGCGCAGTCGAACTGCGGGGTCCCGGGAGTGAACACGAAGTCGCCGTCGATGTTGCGGGCGACCGGGGTGACGCCCGGCAACTCGGTCTGGACGCGCACGTCCATCGGGCCGTTCAGCACCACGGTCGGGATGTAGGTCAGCCGCGCGCCGAGCTCGGTGACCGACGGGTCCTGCTTGTAGATCAGGAACCTGTGGCCGGGCTGCGCCGGCACGGGAACCGGCACCGGGCGCGGGACGGAACGCGGAACCGGCGGAGCCGCCGCCTGGGACGCGCGTCCCGTCCACTGCGCGGGTACGACGATCTCGGCGTCGAGTTGCGTCTGGAGTTCCTGCTGGTGGGTCATCGAAGCCACCTCCCCTGTGACAGTGCGCGAGTCCCTGCTGACTCTGCGCCGCTGTGCGCGGACATGCGGGGATGCAAATAAGGGCCTTGCACTCCGAGTACGGGCCGGAGCCCGATCGGTGTCCGCCTCATCTTCAACGTCCGCCGGAACGCGAGATCGAGTCAACCCACCGTGTCCAAAAGGCATCCCATCTGTCCACATGCTGCCTCCGGGCCCCCGGGCGAGCTCGGAGGAGGTACGGCCCGGCCGGACACCCCGGCTCGGCGGACGCGCCGAAAACGTCCGCGCAGCGCCGTAGACTCGCACGTGATGTCGAAGACCGAAGCTCACCCCTTGCTGGACGGCCTCAACCCGCAGCAGCGCGCCGCCGTCGTGCACTCCGGCAGCCCCCTGCTGATCGTCGCCGGCGCAGGCTCGGGCAAGACCCGGGTGCTCACCCACCGCATCGCCCACCTGCTCGGCGAGCGGGAGGTGCACCCCGGCCAGATCCTGGCGATCACCTTCACCAACAAGGCCGCCGCCGAGATGAAGGAGCGGGTCGACGCCCTCGTCGGGCCGCGCTCGCGGGCCATGTGGGTGATGACGTTCCACTCCGCGTGCGTCCGGATCCTGCGCCGCGAGGCCAAGCGTCTCGGCTTCCCCACGAGCTTCTCGATCTACGACCAGGCCGACGCGAACCGGCTGATGGCGCTCGTCTGCCGGGAGCTCGACCTCGATCCCAAGCGCTACCCGCCGAAGTCGTTCAGCGCCCAGGTCTCCAACCTGAAGAACGAGCTGATCGACTACGAGACGTTCAAGGCGCGGGCGTCCACGCACATGGAGCAGACGCTCGCCGAGGCCTACGAGATGTACCAGGCGCGGCTCCAGCAGGCCGGCGCCATGGACTTCGACGACCTGATCATGATGACGGTCAACCTGCTGCAGGTGTTCCCGGAGGCCGCCGAGCACTACCGGCGCCGCTTCCGGCACGTCCTGGTGGACGAGTACCAGGACACCAACCACGCGCAGTACGAGCTCGTCCGCGAGCTGACCGCGCCGGTGGAGGGCGTCGGGGCCGCCGAGCTGTGCGTCGTCGGCGACGCCGACCAGTCGATCTACGCCTTCCGCGGCGCGACCATCCGCAACATCCTCGAGTTCGAGCGCGACTACACCGACGCCACCACGATCCTGCTGGAGCAGAACTACCGCTCCACGCAGACGATCCTGTCCGCCGCCAACGCCGTCATCGAGCGCAACGCCGACCGCAAGCCCAAGAAGCTCTGGTCCGACCAGGGCGAGGGCCACAAGATCACCGGTTATGTGGCCGACAACGAGCACGACGAGGCCGCGTTCGTCGCCCGCGAGGTCGACCGGCTCACCGATGACGGCGAGGCCCGTCCCGGCGACGTCGCCATCTTCTACCGCACCAACGCGCAGTCCCGTGTCTTCGAAGAGGTCTTCATCCGGGTCGGGCTGCCGTACAAGGTCGTCGGCGGCGTCCGGTTCTACGAGCGCAAGGAGATCCGCGACGCGCTCGCCTACCTGCGCTGCCTCGCCAACCCCGAGGACACCGTCTCCCTGCGCCGCATCCTGAACGTCCCCAAGCGGGGCATCGGCGACCGCGCCGAGGCCTGCGTCGAGGCGTACGCGTCCCGCGAGCGCATCTCGTTCTGGCAGGCCCTCCGGACGCCCGAGGACGTCCCCGGCATGGCGACCCGCTCGCTCAACGCCGTCCGCGACTTCGTCGCCCTGCTGGACGAGCTGCGCGCCGCCGCCGAGTCGCTCGCCCCCGCCGACCTGATCGCCGAGGTGCTGAAGGCCAGCGGCTACCTGGCCGAGCTCCAGGCGTCCAAGGACCCGCAGGACGAGACCCGCATCGAGAACCTCCAGGAGCTCGAAGCCGTCGCCCGCGAGTTCGAAGAGCGCCTCGACGGGGAGTCCGCCGAGGGCCGCCTTCCCGAGTTCCTGGAGCAGGTCGCCCTCGTCGCCGACGCCGACTCCATTCCCGGGGGCGCGAAGGGCGGGCCCGTGCCGCCGGGAGAGCAGCCCGAAGAAAGCGAGCACGGCGTCGTCACCCTGATGACGCTGCACACCGCGAAGGGCCTCGAATTCCCGGTCGTCTTCCTCACCGGCATGGAGGACGGGGTCTTCCCGCACCTGCGCGCCATGAGCAACCCCAAGGAGCTCGAAGAGGAACGCCGTCTCGCCTACGTCGGCATCACCCGCGCCCGGCAGCGCCTCTACGTCTCCCGGGCCACGATGCGCAGTTCGTGGGGAGCGCCGCAGGTCAACCCGCCGTCCCGCTTCCTCGGCGAGGTCCCGAAGTCCCTCGTCGAGTGGGAACGCGAGGCGTCCTCCACGTCCGGCTCCGCCATGTCGCGGATGGCGGAACGCCCGGGAACCCGCTCACCGGGAAACCGTCCGGTCCCGTCCCTGTCGCCAGGCGACAAGGTCACCCACGACGCTTTCGGGCTGGGCACCGTCGTCTCCGTCTACGACAAGGGCGAGAAGGCCAGCGTTGACTTCGGCGGCGACTACGGCGTCCGCACCCTGGTCCTTCGCTTCGCCACCATCGAGAAGCTCTGACCCCAGTTTCCAGCGGCGCGAGGCAGGCGCCTACGCCGGTGACGTTCCCGGCGTGCCCGCGTTGGGGCCGGGGGCGGTGGCGCGGGTGTAGCGGGCGGCGAGGGCGCGCAGATGGTCGGCGAGTTCGGGGTTCGCGGTCTCGTCGATCCGGAAGTCGGCGCCCAGCATGCCCAGGTAGACGGTGAGCATGGACGGGTCGTCGGAGCCGACCTCCACGACGCAGGTGTCGTCTTCGCCGGGTTCGACCGTGAGGCCGGCGGGCAGCCGAGCCGCGATCTCGGTGGCCGGCGCGTTGACCACGACCCGCGCTCTGTAGGCCCACGTGGCCTGCGCGAGGCCGGAGGCCATGCGGGTCGCGACGTCCTCGTCCGGCATGTCCCGGGGCGTGAACCGGGGGCCGGCGGGCGGACGCAGGACGACGCGGTCGACGCGGAAGGTGCGCCAGTCGTCCCGCTCCAGGTCCCAGGCGAGGAGGTACCAGCGGCGGCCGGAGGCGACCAGGCGGTGCGGTTCGGTCACGCGGGGCCCGGTCGCGCCGCCGTGCGTGCGGTAGTCGAAGCGCAGGCGCTCGTGGTCCCGGCAGGCGGCGGCGATCGCGGTCAGGACGGCCGCGTCCACCGGCGGCTGCGAGCCGGGCAGCGCGACCGTCGCCGAGGCGAGCGCGCCGACGCGGCGGCGCAGCCGCGACGGCAGGAGGCGCTCCAGCTTGGCGAGCGCGCGGACCGAGCTCTCCTCGATGCCGGAGACCGCGCCGGTCGCCGCCGTCCGGAGCCCGATCGCCACCGCGACCGCCTCGTCGTCGTCGAACAGCAGCGGCGGCAGCACGGCGGCCGTGCCGAGGCTGTAGCCGCCTCCGACCCCCGGGGCCGCGTCCACCGGATACCCGAGCTCCCGCAGGCGCTCGATGTCGTTGCGGACGGTCCGGGTGGTGACGTCGAGGCGTTCCGCCAGCTCGGGCCCGGTCCAGTCGCGCCGGGCCTGGAGGAGGGACAGCAGCCGCAGCAGCCGGACCGAGGTTCGCATCATCGCTCCATGATGCCGCGAATCGCGGAACGATCTGTTCCGCATTGGCCCGTAGCGTGTTTCCCATGACGAACGACATCCGTCCTTTCCGCATCGACGTCCCGGCCGCCGAGATCGAGGACCTGCGAGCCCGGATCTCCGCGACGCGCTGGCCGGCGGCCGTGGGGGTGGACGACTGGAGCCGCGGCGTGCCGGCCGGATACCTGCGGGAACTCGCCGAGTACTGGGCCGCCGGGTTCGACTGGCGGGCGCAGGAGGCGGCGCTGAACGAGATCCCGCAGTTCACGACCGAGATCGACGGCCAGACGATCCACTTCTTCCACGCGCGGTCGCCGGAGCCGGGCGCGCTCCCGATCGTGCTCACGCACGGCTGGCCCAGTTCGCCGGTCGAGTTCATGAAGGCCGTCGGGCCGCTGACCGATCCCCGCTCCCACGGCGGCGATCCCCGCGACGCCTTCCACGTCGTCCTGCCCTCGCTTCCGGGCTACGGATACTCCAACCCGATCGGCGAGGCGGGCTTCAACCTCTTCGGCGTCGCGCGGATGTGGGCGGAACTGATGCGCCGCCTCGGATACGAGCGGTACGTCGCGCAGGGAACGGACGTCGGCTCGGGGGTGGCGGGGATGCTCCCGATGGTCGCTCCGGGGCAGGTCGCCGGCGTCCACCTGTCCGGGACGGGCGCTGCCCCGCCGTTCGGGCCCGCCCTTGAGCCGGAGCGGTTCTCGGGAGCGGACCGGGCCCGGGCGCAGAAGTTCAACGAGTTCAGGGAGGAGGGGACCGGTTACCTGGCCCTGCAGTCGACGCGACCGCAGACGCTGGCGTACTCCCTGAACGATTCGCCGGTCGGCCAGCTGGCCTGGATCGTGGAGAAGGTGCGCGAGTGGACGGACCCGGCGATCGACCTCCCCGACGCGGCGGTGGACCGGGACCAGCTTCTCGCCAACGTGAGCCTCTACTGGTTCACGGGCTCCGGCGCGTCCTCCGCGCACGCCGTCTACGACGGCATGCGGGCATGGAAGGCCTTCGCGGCGCAGCAGAGCGGGCCCGCCCCGAAGCCGGATGTGCCGGTGGGGGTCGCGGTCTTCGCCGCGGACACCACCATCCGCTCCCTGATGGACCCGGACGGCTCTGTCGAGCACTGGTCGGAGTATGACCGGGGCGGCCATTTCGCGGCCATGGAGGTGCCGGAGCTGCTGGTGGAGGACGTCCGGCTCTTCAGCCGCTCCCTCAGGTGAGGCCGCCGCGCCGGGGCGGCAGTGCGTACGGCCGGATGCAGCCGGAACCGATGAGTTTCGGGGGTGGCGGTGGTCGAATCCTGTGAGCACCTTGTCCACCGGGCTGTCGAAGGAGTCGCAGGATGCGGAAGATCACCGCAGGGTTGTTCATCTCGCTCGACGGAGTCGTCGAAGACCCGCAGGACTGGCATTTCCCGTACTTCAACGAGGAGATGGGCCAGGCCGTCGACGCCCAGATGGGGTCGGCCGACACCCTCCTGCTCGGCCGCAGGACCTACGACAGCTTCGCGGGCGCGTGGCCGGACCGGGAGAAGGCCGGCGGTGAGGACGCCGACTTCGCCAGGAAGCTCGGAGACGCCCGCAAGATCGTGGTGTCCGGCCAGGACCTCGACTTCACCTGGCGCAACTCCGAGCTGCTCCGGGGCGACCTCGTCGAGGCCGTGACCGCGCTGAAGAAGGAACCGGGCACGTCGGACATCGCGATGAGCGGTTCGGTCTCGGTCGTCCGCGCGCTTCTGGAAGCGGGCCTGCTCGACGAGCTGCACCTGCTGGTCCACCCGATCGCCGTGCGCAAGGGGATGCGGCTGTTCGAGGACGCCGACGCGCCGCTGCCGCTGAAGCTCGTCTCCTCCGAGACCTTCGGCACCGGCGTGGTCCACCTCGTCTACCGCCTGGACGACGAGGCCCCGAGCGGCGACTACGAGACGGCCAAGGCGAGCCTTCCCCAGTCCGACGACGCCTAGCTCTCCGGCGGCTGCGTGCTGGACGACGCCGGGGCGCCTGCGGAATCCGCTTGAGTGCGGAAGGTGCGGCGGTAGGCGCCCGGTGTCGTGCCCAGGGCGGTGAGGAAGCGCCTGCGCAGGTTGGTGGCCGAGGAGAGGCCGGAGCGGCGGGCGATGGCGTCCAGGGGAAGGTCGGAGGACTCCAGCAGGTCCTGGGCCGCGGCGATGCGCCGGGTGAGCAGCCAGTGCCCGGGGCTGGTGCCGAGCTGCTCGGCGAACCGGCGGGCGAGGGTGCGGGTGGAGACGCCCGCGTGCGCGGCCATGGTCTCGATGGTCACGGGTTCGCCGAGCCGCTCGGCGATCCAGTCCAGGAGCGGCGCCAGCGTGCCGTCGATCTGCGCGGGGCGCGGCGGCGCCGAGTACTGGAGCTGGCCGCCCTCGCGGTGGGGCGGCATCACCATGGTCCTCGCGACGTGGGCGGCGTACCGGGCGCCCTGGTCGGAGCGGATCAGATGCATGCACAGGTCGATGCCGGCTCCGGCTCCGGCGCTGGTGGCGACGTCGCCGTGGTCGACGTAGAGAACGTCCGGGTCGACCTGGACGTGCGGGAAGCGGGCGGCGAACTCGCCGGCCAGGGCCCAGTGGGTGGTCGCCTTCCGCCCGTCCAGGAGGCCGGCGTGCGCCAGGGCGAAGGCGCCGGAGCAGATGCTGACCACTCGCGCGCCGCGGGAGTGCGCGCGGCGCAGGGCGTGCACGACCGCGGGGGACGGCGGCCTGCCGGCGGGCAGCCAGCCCGGGACGACCACGGTGTCGGCCGCGTCGAGCGCCTCCAGCCCCTCGGCCACGAGCATGTCGAACCCGGCCAGCGTCGCGACGGGGCCGGGGTGCTCCGTGCACACGCCGAAGGTGTACCGGACCGGAAGCCCGGCGCGCTCGACGCCGAACATCTGGGCCGCGCAGCCGAGCTCGAAGGTCGACTGGGGTGGGTGGACGAGCGCCGCCACGCGATGCATGGCATGAAAGTACCGCAAGATGTCTTTCCTGACACTCGGCCGGACGCGGCGCCGGTCGCCAGGCTGGCCCCATGACGACGGAACAGAGCATGCCCGGCTATGTGTGGGCGAGCGTTCAGGACGCCCCGGTCCGCGAACTCTTCCCGGGCATCCGGCTGCGGCCGCTGTGGCAGGGCGACGACGGCGCGAAGGCCTTCGTCCTGCAGATGGATCCGAACACGTGCTGGGAGGGGGTCGACGTCCACGAACCGGGCCCTGAGGAGGTCTTCGTGGTCTCCGGCACCTTCAACGACGGCGACCGGGACTACCCGGCCGGCTCGTTCATCCATGCCCCCGCGGGTTCTTCCCACGTCCCGCAGACGTCGACCGGCTGCACCCTTTTCCTCTTCTATCCGGAAGGCTGACCAGGCCGCGATCGACGTCAGGGGCGGGTGGCGCTCACCAGCCATACGGAGCCGCGGATGCGGATGCCGCCCGGAGTCTCGTAGGCCGCGAGTCCTTCCTGGAGCTCCTGGCGGACGCGCGTGACAGCGGTCTGGTCCGCGTCCTGGAGGTTGTAGCGGACCGGGCCCTGGCTGAGGATGAAGTCCGCGGCGTCGCCGGGGTCGCGGCCGTAGTCCATCGGCGCCTGGACGGGGCTCGTGTCCACGTCCGTCAGCCCCGCCTGGTGCAGTACCTGGCGGATGCGGTCGGGGTCGGACAGGGAGCCCATGCCGCGGGCCGCGGGCGAGGGGCGGCGCATCAGCGGCGCGAGAGCGGCGGTGGCCCTGGCGTACTCGCTGTCGGGGCCGCCGGCCTGCGGCACGATGAACGCCATCCGGCCGCCGGGCCGCAGCGCGCGGGCGATGTTGGCGAACGCGGCGGCGGGATCGGCGAAGAACATGACGCCGCCGCGGCTGACGACGACGTCGAAGCCCTCCTCGTCGAAGGGGTGGGCCTGCGCGTCGGCCTGGTCGAACCGCACGTTGGCGATGCCCCGCTCCGCCGCGTCGGCGCGGGCGCGGGCCAGCATGGGGCCGGAGATGTCGACGCCGACCGCCCGCGCCGCCCGGCGCGCGGCGAGCAGGGTGAGCTGCCCGGTGCCGCATCCGATGTCCAGGACGGTCTCGTCCTCGCCGATCGCGGCCCGGTCCAGGAGGGGCCGGTTGAAGCCGCCCATCATCGCGTCGTACCGCGGGGCGTCGTCGGCCCAGGCCGCCCCCTCCCACCCGTTCCACGCCTCGGCCTGCTGGACGTTGACGACGGTGTGCATCCTGTCTCCTTCGCTGCGGGTCCGAACTTTTTAGAGGTTAACTCTAGTGATGAACTCTAGAGATATACTCCCGCCATGGACACCGTCAAGCGGCCGGACAAGCGGGCCGAGCGCTCCCGCCGCACCCGGGCGAAGGTCATCGAGGCGGCGCGGGAGCTCTTCGTCGCGCAGGGCTACGGGGCGACGAGCCTTCAGGAGGTCGCCGACCGCGCGGGGGTGGCCGTCCAGACGGTGTACTTCGTCTTCGGCACCAAGCGCGCGCTGTTCAAGGACGTCGTGGACGCGTCCATCGCCGGGGACGCCGAGCCGGTCGCCACCATGGAGCGGGAGTGGTTCCGCGCCGCGTGCGCCGCGCCCACCGCGGCCGTCCAGCTGCGCGAGCACGTGCGCGGCACCGCCGAGATCCTCGGCCGGGTCGCCCCGATCATGTCGATGATCGCGGCCGCCGGCGCCGCCGACCCGCAGATCGCCGCCCAGTGGCCCGACGGGCCGGACCCCCGCTACACCGTGCAGCGCGCCGCGGCCGAGGCACTGGTCGGCAAGCCCGACGCGCGCCCCGGCGTGTCCGCCGAGCTGGCCGCCGACCTGCTGTTCGGCCTGCTCAGCCCGCAGCTGTACCTGCTCTTCGTCCAGGACCGCGGCTGGGCGCCGGACGCCTGGGAGGAGTGGGCCCACGCCACCCTGGCCGCCCAGCTGTGCACCTGAACGAGAACCGCCGGCCGCTCGCGGCGCCGCGAGCGATCATGCCTGCGGGGGTACCCGGCGCCGCCCCGGTGAGGGACGAGTCACCGACCCGGTGAAGCGGTCGGTGAAGGCGCCGTCGGGCTGGTGCAGGGACGGGTACGTGCGGACGCGGTCGCAGCAGGCTAGAGGTGGACGAGGTCCTCGGCTTCGGTGCCGATGACCTCGCTCAGTTCCTGGCGCCGGCGAACGGAGCCGAGCGCGACGGGGAAACCGTCGGTTCCGTAGAAGGCGTGGCACAGTCCAGCAAGACGAAGGGCGGGCCGCGCGCAGGAGGTCGGCGGCACTGGCCCAATCCATGGATTCCGTTCGATCTCCCCAAGGCTGGGCTTGGAGGTAAAGACACTTCGACTGCCCATTGGGCGTTCTGGGCGGTCGTGAGGGTATCGGTGCGGCTGGTTGCCGGACGGCCGTTTCGTCGCTGGGGCGCGGTCGGTCCGGCCGATGTGTCCACGAGACGCTACGGGGGTTCGAGCATGGCATTCGTCACCACTCGCGACGGCAACGAGATCTTCTACAAGGACTGGGGCAGCGGGCAGCCCGTGCTCTTCATCCACGGCTGGCCGCTGAACGCCGACGCGTGGGAGGACCAGATGAAGGCGGTGGCCGACGCCGGCTACCGCGGCATCGCCCACGACCGCCGGGGGCACGGGCGCTCCAGCCAGCCGTTCGACGGCTACGACTTCGACACCTTCGCCGACGACCTCAACGACCTGATCAACCGGCTCGACCTGCGGGACGTCACGCTGGTCGCGCACTCGATGGGCGGCGGCGAGCTGGCCCGCTACATCGGGCGGCACGGCACCGGGCGGGTCCGCAAGGCCGTCCTGCTGTCGGCGATCACGCCGTCCATGCTCAAGACCGGCGACAACCCCGAGGGCGTGCCCGAGCAGGCGTTCGAAGACATCAAGAACGGCATCCTGCGCGAGCGCTCGCAGTACTGGAAGGACGCCTCGGAGGCGTTCTTCTCCGCGAACCGGCCGGGCAACAAGGTCACCCAGGGCAACCGGGACGCGTTCTGGTTCATGGGCATGCAGGAGAGCCTCCAGGCCAGCGTGAAGTGCGTCGATGCCTTCGGCTTCACCGACTTCCACGAGGATCTGCGCAAGTTCGACGTCCCGACGCTGATCGTGCACGGCGACGACGACCAGATCGTCCCGATCGACGCGACCGCCCGCAAGGCCGTCGAGATCATTCCGAACGCCGACCTGAAGGTGTACGAGGGGTCCTCGCACGGGATCGCGCTCGTGCCCGGCGACAAGGAGAGGTTCAACGCCGACCTGCTGGACTTCCTGAAGGGCTGACCCGTCCCCGGAGCCGCTCACGCGGGGTGGTGGGCGCCCGGGGTGTGGCCGAAGGCACGGCGGAAGACGTCGATGAAACTGCTGGCGGACGACCAGCCGCACTGGTGGGCCACGGTGGTCACCGGGGTGTTCTCGGCCAGGAGTATCAGGGCGTGGTAGAGGCGCAGCTGGGTGCGCCACTGCGGGAGCGTCATCCCGAGGTCGCTCCGGAAGAGCCGGGAGAGGGTGCGGTCGCTCGCGCCGACCTCCCTGCCCAGTTCGGCGAGCGTGCGGTTGTCGGCGGGGTCGGCGTGCAGGATGCCGCACAGCGCCCTGAGCTGCGGGACGGTCGGGGCGGGCAGGTGCAGCGGCTGCTGGGACGAGACGCGCAGCTGGTCCAGCAGGACGGCGCGCAGCCGGACCCGGGCGGGGGTGTCGCCGTCCGGGTCGCGGGTGTAGGCGAGGATCAGTTCGCGCAGCAGGGGGCTGACCCCGAGCACCGCCGGCTCGTCCAGCCCGAGCGGGTTGTGGGTCGCGGGCAGCCCGACCAGGTGGAGTTCGAGCTCGCCGTGGGCCTGGTGGGCGTGGACGGCCCCGGCGGGGATCCAGATGGCGCGGTCGGCGGGCGCCACCCAGGAGCCCGCGCCGGTGGTGACGGCGACCACGCCCCGTCCGGCGTAGGCGATCTGGTGGTCGTCGTGGCGGTGGGCGTCGATGGCGGCGCCCGGCGCCAGCGAGCGCGCTCGGGTCGGCGCGATCGGTTGATGGCGGCTTTCCTGCATTGGTTGGCAGGTTATCGGAAGTCCGACACCGGTCTCCGGCGCGAGCATGAGGGACGTGTCATCGAGTCCAAGAGAAGCGACCCGTCGGCGGGACGGGCGGCCGGTCTTCCTGCTGTCCGCCGGACATGCGTGCGTGGACGTCTACCAGGGGTCCGTGACGGCGCTCGTCCCGTTCTTCGTGGCCGAGCGCGCCTACACCTACGCGGCCGCCTCGGGCATCGTGCTCGCCGCGTCGCTGCTGTCCTCGGTGGCGCAGCCGCTGTTCGGGGCGCTCACCGACCGGTGGGCGATGCCCTGGCTGCTTCCGCTGAGCACGCTTCTGGGGGGAGCGGGGATCGCTCTGAGCGGCCTCAGCGGCGATTACGCCCTCACCTTGGCCTTCGTGGCGATCTCCGGGATCGGGGTCGCGGCGTACCACCCCGAGTCCGCCCGGGTCGCGCGGAAGGCGAGCGGGGGGAGCCACACGGCGATGAGCTGGTTCTCCGTCGGCGGCAACGTCGGGTTCGCGCTCGCGCCGCTTCTGGTCGCGGCGGTCGTCGCGACCGGCGGCCTGCGCTGCACGCCGTTCCTCGTGGTGCCGGCGCTCGTGGGCAGCGTCGTGTGCCTGCCCGTCCTGCGCGCCCTTGAGGGGACGGCCTCCGGCGCGCGCGCGGCGACGACGGTCGGTGTGGACGACGTACGCTCCTTCATCAAGTTGTCGCTCGCCGTGGTCTGCCGATCGATCGTGTTCGTGGGGCTGAGCACGTTCATCTCGTTCTACGCGCGGCAGCGCACTGGAGGGGGAGTGGCGGCGGGCACGGCGGCGCTGTTCGTCCTGTACGTCGGGGGCGCCGTGGGCACCGTGGCGGGCGGTTCCCTGGCCGCCCGCTGGGACCGGGTCACCGTCGTGCGCTGGTCGTACCTGCTGACCGTGGTCGCCGTCGCGGGCATCGTGCTCGTGCCCGGCCCGGCGCTCTACCTGTTCGTCGCGCTGACCTCCGCCGGCCTCTACGTCCCGTTCTCGCTGCAGGTCACCCTCGGGCAGGACTACCTGCCCACGCGCGTCGGCACCGCCGGCGGCGTCACCCTCGGCCTGACCGTCAGCGTCGGCGGACTCGCGAGCCCCGTCCTCGGAGCCGTCGCCGACGCCGCGTCGCTGCGCGTCGCCCTCGCGCCGCTCATCGCGCTGCCCGCGCTGGCCTGGCTGCTGTTCCGGACGCTGCCCGAGCCCGCGGTCCCGGCGCCCGCCGCCGCGCCGCCGCCGGCGCGGGAGGGCGCGCGGTGATCAGGCCGTGCGGCGGCCCAGGAGGTTCGCCGGCAGGGTGTGCAGGACGACCTGGTCGTCCTGGTTGAGAAGTTCGGCGCGGGTGCTGACGACGCCCCGGTCCGGCTTGGAACGGGACGGGCGGACCTCCAGGACGGCGACGCGCAGGCGCAGGGTGTCGCCGGGACGGACGGGAGCGGGCCAGCGCAGCTCGTCCACGCCGGGGGAGGCGAGGCTGGCGACCCGGGACAGGAAGTGGTCGGCGAACAGCCGCATCATGATCGAGCCGGTGTGCCAGCCGCTGGCGATGATGCCCCCGAACGGGCCGGAGGCGGCGAACTGCGGGTCCACGTGGATGGGCTGCGGGTCGAAGCGGCGGGCGAACTCGACGATCTCCGCCTCGTCCACGGTGACGTGGCCGTACTCGTAGGTCGTGCCGGCGGTGTAGTCCTCGAGATAGCGGTCGTCGATGGGGGCGGCGAAGTCGTCACCGAGGGCGCGGGTCCTGATCGTCATGGGACCAGGATGGCCCAGCGGAGTCCGGGCCGCCGCGGCTCCTCGCGCGGGGCGGGGCGAGGCGCCGCCATTCCTCGCTGAGCTCGGCGTGCAGCCGGTAGAGGCCGTAGGGGGTGTCGCCGGACGGCTCACGGAAGCGGGTGCCCTGGTCCACGGGCATCGACGCCGGCCGGACGGGGAAGAAGGCGGCCTGGCGCTCGCGTTCCTCCGACCGGACCTGGAGCAGCCAGAAGCCCTGGTAGGCGTCCGCGCTGATCTCGGTGATCTCCGTCCACGCGAACCGGCGGCGGCCGTAACCCGTGACGAGGGTGAGGGCCTCCGCGTCCAGGATCATGCGCGTCCGCAGCAGGGGGACGGCTCCGGCCGCGAGGGCGAGGCAGGCGGTTGCGGCGGCCCATGCCGGGGCGCCGGCGCCGTCGAGGGCCTTCTGGACCGCCACGACGCCGAAGAGGGCGGCGATGGCGACCCCGGCGAGGATCATGCCGAGGTGGCGGGGGCAGCGCAGCGTGCGCGGCTCGGTCATCGGGACATCATCCCTCCCCGCCGGGAGTCGCGGGGAGGCCGGCCGGCGCGGCCAGTGCGGCCAGGAAGGCGTCCAGCATCGCGGCCTGGCGGGCGGGCGGGTAGGCGTCCGGGGCGAACAGGGCGTGGACGACCAGGCCGTGCGTGAACGCGGCGGCGGCCGCGACGGTGTCGTCCGGGCCGGGCCCCGCGGGCAGTTCGCCGCGCTCGACGGCGGCGGCGACGTGGGGGCGGAGCCGCGCGCGCCAGTTCTCGTAGCGGAGCCGCTGGCGCTCGCCGAGTTCGGGATCGGCCAGCGCGACGTCCCAGGAGCTCACCCAGATCCGGTTCATGGCCGACGCGGCGGGGGTCAGCGGCAGGACGTCCAGGAGTGCGGCGCGCAGGGACGCCAGGCCGGGCGGGGCCTCGCGGAGGGGGCGGTTCGCGGTGCGCTCCTCGGCGAGGTCGAGGGCGTAGGCGACGAGGGCCCTCTTGTTCGGGAAGTAGTGCGTGAGCAGTCCGGTGGACGCGCCCATCTCCGTCGCGACCGCGCGCAGGGTCAGGCCGCCGAAGCCGCGGCCCGCCAGGACGCGCCAGACGGCCTCGGACACGTCCTGGCGGCGGGCGTCGTGATCACCTCGGGCGGGCATGCCCGTAGAATACATAACAAACGTTCGGTACGTACTCCCCGGGAGGTCCCATGTTCGCTCGCACGCTCGCCGAGGGCGCCGAGCTGCGCCCGTTCGAGCCCTGGCAGGCGGCCGAGTTCGCCGAGCACGCCGACCGGGTCCGCGGAGAGATCGACCAGTACATCCCCTGGGCCCGGACCGTGGTGGACGAGGCGAGCGCCCGCGAGCTCCTCCAGGCCTACGCCCACAGGCAGGCCAGGGACGAGGGCCGCCTCTACGGCATCTGGGTGGAGGGGGTCCTCCAGGGCGGCACGGTCTTCCGGACGTTCGACGCCGCGCAGGGCGTCTGCGAGGCGGGCGTCTGGCTCGCGGCCGAGGTCCGGGGGCGCGGGCTGATCACCAAGGCCGTCCGCATCATGATCGACTGGGCGTTCGGCGTGCGGGGGATGCACCGGGTGGAGTGGCTGTGCGACCCGCGCAACACCGCGAGCGCGGCCGTGGCGGAGCGCCTCGGGATGACGTGCGAGGGCGTCCTGCGCCAGGCGTTCGTCCTCGACGGCGACCGCCGCGACGTCCAGGTCTGGGCGGTGCTCGCCGGCGAGTGGCCGACCTCCTGAAGGGAGCGGCGTGCCGGGGGGGGGCGGGGGAGGCGGCCGCCGGCCGGAGGAGGCGGCCCGCTAGGGTAATCGGTGATCTGAGTTTCACTCCTTACCCCCGGGAGCCCCCGTGCACGCCGAGCAGGTCGTCTTGCTGCTGGCCGCCGCCGTCGCGGCGGGCTGGGTCGACGCCGTGGTGGGAGGCGGCGGGCTGATCCAGTTGCCCGCGCTGCTGCTGCTCAACCCCGGGCAGCCGGTCGCGACCGCGCTCGCCACCAACAAGCTGGGCTCGATCGCGGGCACCGCGTCCGCCGCCGTCGCCTACGCGCGCAAGGCCAAGCCGGACGTCAGGGTGGCCCTCCCGGCGGGCCTGCTCGCGGTCTGCTGTGCCGCCGGCGGCGCCGTCTGCGCGGCGGCGATCTCCTCGGACGTGCTGAAACCCGTCATCATGGTCGTCCTGCTGGCGGTGGCCGCGATCGTGGTGCTCAGGCCGAACCTCGGCCGGCTCCCGCGGCCGGTGCTGCGGACGCGCCGCCGGGTCGCCGCCGCCGTCCTCGTCCCGGGCGTCGCGATCGCCTTCTACGACGGGCTCCTCGGGCCGGGCACCGGGACGTTCCTGGTGATCGCCTTCACCGTGCTGCTCGGCATGGACTTCGTCGACGCCTCCGCCACCTCGAAGATCATCAACACCGGCACGAACCTGGGCGCCCTCGCGGTGTTCGCGGCGCAGGGCCACGTGCTGTGGGCCATCGGGCTGGCCATGGGGGTCTGCAACATCGTCGGGGCGCAGCTCGGCGCCCACATGGCGATCAACCGCGGTGCCGGATTCGTTCGGGCCGTCCTGCTCTGCGTCGTCTCAGCCCTCGTGCTGAAGCTCGGGTACGAGCAGTTCGGCTAGGGCCTCACCTCACGGGACGGGGAGCGGCCGGTCCAGCGCGGAAAGGCTCAGCAGGACCAGCGACGCCGTCCAGCCCAGGGGAGCCGGGCCCGCGGGCCTGCCCGTCACGCCGACCTTCTCCGGCAGGACGCCCAGGGACGTGCGGTGCGCCGAGAGCCAGTCGAGCCGCCGCAGCGCCTCGTCCCTCCGGCCCGACGCGGCCGCGTTGAGCCCGAACAGCGCGGTCTCCGGCGTCCAGGCGACGTCGGGGTCGCCCGACCAGCGCTCGCCCGGCAGGACGCCCCCGTTCGGCAGCGCCTGCTTGCGCGCGGCGTCCGCGATCGCGGTGGTGACGCCCGGATCGGCCGGCGCGAACGGCGGTGCGAGAAATGTCACCGAGGTGTCCATCAGCCCGCCGGGGACGGGGGAGCGCGGGTAGCCGTAGGGGGCGAACTGCCTGGCCACCGCGTCCGAGAGCCGCCGCGCGGCGTGCCGCCACTGCGTCGCCTTGGCGCCCTCGCCGCGCATCCGGGCGAGGTCGGCCGCCGCGCGCAGCCCCGCCAGCGCGGGGCCGACCACGCCGAGCGTCGGGCGGCGCGGGTCCTGCTCGCGCCGGTGGTCGCGTTCCCAGTAGTCGGACGAGGCGGGCGGCAGCCCCTCGGCGTCGAGGGAGCGCGCCAGGTGGTCGGCGGCGCGCCGCACCATCGGCCACAGCGTGGGCAGGTCGTCCTGGTCCGCGGTCCGGACGCCGTAGAACCACGTCGCCCACAGCACCCAGCCGAGCGAGTCGAGCTGCGGCGCGCGGCCGTCCGCGACGGCCGTCCCGTCGGCGTTGTACCGCGCGGCCCACATGCCGTTGTCGTGCTGCGCCCGGGCGAGGAAGTACAGGACGCGGCGCGCCTCGGCCGGATGCCCGGTGGCGGTGAACGCTGCCACGGTGAACGCGGAGTCGCGGGGCCAGCAGTACCGCCACTTCGAGTACCAGGACGCGAGGGACGCGCCGTTCGGGCGGGTGAGGAGCCGGAGGTCGAGCAGGGCGCGCGTCGCCATGTCGCGGTAGGCGTCGTTCGTCGCGCCGCCCGGGACGGTCCCCTGCGCCAGCCACGCGCCGTCGGACCGGACCGCCCGGTCCACCCGCGGGTCGGAGGCGTCCACGGTGATCGGCGCCTCGCCGCCCGACGGGACGAGCCGGACCCGCCCGTCCGCGAGCCTGACGACCGAGCTTCCCGGCAGGTAGGAGGCCCCCTCGGCCTGGTCGGGGGAGAGCGGGACGCCCGCGAACGGCCACCCGCCGCCGCCGACGAGCCCGGGGCTCGCCCAGCCGGCCTCGGGCGGCTCGGGGACGGTGGCGCCGCCGGTCGCGACGAGCGCCGCCACGATGAGCAGGCCCGCGGTGCGCCGCACCTTGCGGGCGCCCGAGCGGCCGCGCGGCGCGGCCCGCCGGCGCGGCGTGGTCGGCCCGCCCGCGGGCGGCGGGACGGAGAAGACGGACGCGACGGGGACGGGTTCCGCGACGGACCTGTTCCGTCTCTCCGCCATCGCCATGCGTTCGCCCCCTGTCCGCCTGGCCGTCTCGCCGAATTAGTACATCAAACTACGTCAATCGGTTCATCCTCCTCACGAGCCACTCGTGCCCTCCCCTGAGGATGAGCACACCTACCGCCCGGGGCGCTCCCGTACAAGAGAAGTCCGCGTTACTTGTGGACCCGGCGGCGTCACCACCGAGGCGGGTTGACTAGGCTGCATCGACGGAGCGGACCGCAGAGTGCCGGCCGCACGGACACCCGTGTAACGCCCACTCGTGTGGTCGCACATTCGGCTGTCGATCCGTAAAAGGACGCCCTCGTGGACCTGTTCGAACATCAGGCGAAGGAACTCTTCGCCGAGTACGGGGTACCGGTGCCCACCGGCAAGGTCGCCCATACTCCCCAGGAAGCCCGGGCCATCGCGGCGGAGCTGTTCGCCGCGGGAAGCTCGAAAGTCGTCGTCAAGGCCCAGGTGAAGACCGGCGGCCGCGGCAAGGCCGGGGGCGTGAAGCTGGCCGACTCCGCCGACGAGGCCGAGCAGCTCGCCACCCAGATCCTCGGCATGGACATCAAGGGCCACACGGTCCACAAGGTCCTCGTCGAGGAGGGCAGCGCGATCGCGCAGGAGTACTACTTCTCCTTCCTGCTCGACCGCGCCAACCGCACCTTCCTGTCCATCTGCTCCGTCGAGGGCGGCGTGGAGATCGAGGAGGTGCCGCACGACCGGCTGGCGATGGTGCCGGTCTCGCCGCTGGAGGGCGTCGACCGCGCCCGGGCCCGCGAGATCGCCGAGAAGGGCCGCCTCCCGCAGGAGGCCCTCGACGGCGCCGCCGAGCTGATCGAGCGGCTGTGGGCCGTGTTCACCGACGAGGACGCCACCCTCGTCGAGGTGAACCCGATGATCCTCACCGCCGACGGCCAGGTGAAGGCCCTCGACGGCAAGGTCTCCCTGGACGACAACGCCTCGTTCCGCCAGGACGACCACGAGAAGCTCGAGGACAAGGCCGCGGCCGACCCCCTGGAGGCGGCGGCGAAGGCCAAGGACCTCAACTACGTCAAGCTGGACGGCAGCGTCGGCATCATCGGCAACGGCGCCGGGCTCGTCATGTCCACGCTCGACGTGGTCGCCTACGCCGGCGAGCAGTTCAACGGCCAGAAGCCCGCGAACTTCCTCGACATCGGCGGCGGCGCGTCCGCCGAGGTGATGGCGAACGGGCTGGAGATCGTCCTGTCCGACGCCGACGTCAAGTCCGTCTTCGTCAACGTCTTCGGCGGCATCACCGCCTGCGACGCCGTCGCCAACGGCATCGTGTCGGCCTACAAGCTGCTGGCCGACCGCGGCGAGACCGTCAACCGCCCGCTCGTCGTCCGGCTGGACGGCAACAACGCCGAGCTCGGGCGCAGGATCCTCAACGACGCGGCGCTTCCCGGCGTCCAGCAGGTCGACACCATGGACGACGCGGCCAGGCGCGCCGCCGAACTCGCAGCGGCAGGTGCATGACAATGGCCATCTGGCTCACCGAGAACAGCAAGATCATCGTCCAGGGCATCACGGGCTCCGAGGGCACCAAGCACGGCCGCCGGATGCTCGCCTCCGGCGCCCAGGTCGTCGGCGGCGTGAACGCCCGCAAGGCCGGGCAGACGGTCGACTTCGACGGCACGACCCTCCCGGTGTTCGGCACCGTGAGGGAGGCCATGCAGGAGACCGGCGCTGACGTCTCCGTCGTGTTCGTCCCGCCGAAGTTCACCAAGGACGCCGTGGTCGAGGCGATCGACGCCGAGATCCCGCTCTGCGTCGTCATCACCGAGGGCATCCCGGTGCACGACACCGCCTACTTCTGGGCGTACGCGGAGTCCAAGGGCGACAAGACCCGCATCATCGGGCCGAACTGCCCCGGCATCGCGTCCCCCGGCAAGTCGAACGCGGGCATCATCCCGGCCGACATCACGACGCCCGGCCGCATCGGCCTGGTGTCCAAGTCGGGCACGCTGACCTACCAGATGATGTACGAGCTGCGCGACATCGGCTTCTCCACCTGCGTCGGCATCGGCGGCGACCCCGTCATCGGGACGACCCACATCGACGCGCTCCAGGCGTTCCAGGACGACCCGGAGACCGACGCCATCGTGATGATCGGGGAGATCGGGGGCGACGCCGAGGAGCGCGCCGCCGCCTACATCGAGCAGCACGTGACCAAGCCGGTCGTCGGCTACGTCGCCGGGTTCACCGCCCCCGAGGGCAAGACCATGGGCCACGCCGGCGCCATCGTGTCCGGCTCCGCCGGCACCGCGCAGGCGAAGAAGGAGGCCCTGGAGAAGGTCGGCGTCCGGGTCGGCAAGACCCCGAGCGAGACCGCCGTCCTCATGCGGGAGATCATGCAGAACCGCTGATCCCCCCGGACCACCCGAAAGACGCCCGAGCCGCCCGTCGGCCCGGGCGTCTTTCGCGTCCCGGCCGCCGCGGCGGGGCGCGGTGGCGGCGCCCGGCCGGGTGTGATCGCAAAGGCGACACGCCGGGCGGGCGGGCCTTGCGGGGGCGGGCGCGGTGCCAGCATGGACCGGTGAGCGACAAGACCCCCGGGCAGCGCGCGAAGCGGCAGCCGTCGAAGGCGGCACCGACCAAAGCGGCACCGACGAAGAGCGCGCCGTCGAAGGGCGCGCCGTCGAAGGGCGCAGGGGCGAGGGGGGCGGGAGCGACGGCCACGCCGAAGGCCGCGCCGCCGCCGCCGGGCGAGGCGGGCCGGGCCGACGCGCCGCCGGGCGCGGACTCCGGTCGCGGGCGCCCGCCGGCCGTCCCCGCGAGGCCGCTGTACGTGACGGGGCTCGTCGCGGCGCTGTGGTGCATCGGCATCGGGCTCGCGGTGCTCACCACGATCACGCTGATCGGCTGGATCGCCGCGCCGAAGACCGCGCTCGGCCACGGCCTGGCCGGGGTGTTCCGCACGGCCGTGAACTTCTGGCTGGTCTCGCACCACGCGGGCTTCTCCTACGGGCAGGGGCGGTTCGGGCTCCTTCCGCTCGGCGTGCTCGTCCTGCCCGGGGTCCTGCTGTACCGGGGCGGCGGGTGGATGATCCGGGTGGCCGGGCTGCCGCACCGGCAGCGCACCGCGGTCCTGCACGTGAGCGTCGCGCTGGCCGCCCCGTACGCGGCGCTGGCCGGGCTGCTCGCGCTCGCGGCGTCGTCCGAGGAGGTGCGGCCGTCGGCGTGGCAGGCGCTCGTCGGCTGCTTCCTCGTCGCCGCCGT